>JANXPS010000045.1 GCA_025357175.1 Deltaproteobacteria bacterium
TCCCGGCGGAATCGTCAGCTTCTTTTTGCCGGCGAGCGTAGGCACATCGAGGTCCGCGCCGAGCGCCGCCTGCGGGAAGGTGATCGGCACCTCGCACAAAAGGTCGGCCCCCTCGCGGATGAAGAACGGGTGATCCTCGACCGAGATCACGACGTAGAGATCGCCGGCCGGCCCGCCCAGCGGCCCCGCCTCGCCCTCTCCCCGCAGCTTCATGCGGGTGCCGTTGTCGACTCCTCCGGGAATCTTGACCTTGAGCGGACGGTTCTCACGGAGGCCTCCCGTGCCGTTGCAGGAAGGACAGCGCTCCTTGATGATCTGCCCGGCGCCGCCGCAGCGGCCGCACGGTCTCGAAATCGAGAAGAAACCCTGCTGGACGGACACCTGCCCGCGCCCGTTGCACGCGGAACACTTCTCGGGGCTGGTTCCCTTCTTCGCGCCGTTCCCCTTGCATTCGCCGCACGTCGCCGTGCGCGGGATGATGACTTCCTTCTCCGTCCCGAATACCGCTTCCTCGAACTTGATCGTCAGGTTGTATCGAAGGTCGGCGCCCCGCTGCGGCCTGCGGCCGCCGCCCGCCCCGCCGCCGCCGAAAACGGAACCGAAAAAGTCGTTGAGGATGTCCTCGACGCCGAAGCCGCCGAAATCCTGGAAGCCGCCGAAACCCTGCCCCGTGGGGCCCGCGTGTCCGAAGCGGTCGAACTGGGCGCGCTTCTGCGGGTCGGACAGCACCGAGTAGGCCTCGTTGACTTCCTTGAACCGGTCCTCTGCCGCCTTGTCGCCCGGGTTGCGGTCGGGATGGTACTGCAACGCCTGCTGCCGGTACGCCTTCTTGATCTCGTCGGGGCTCGCCTCGCGCGCGATGCCGAGCAGTTCGTAATAATCGTGCTTGCTCACTTGGCGTCGCCCTCGGTGGACGCCGCTCCGCCGCCACGCGCCACCGTGACCTGCGCGGCCCGCAGCAGACGATTGTTGAGCGTGTAGCCCTTGCAGCTCTCATCGAGGACGGTGCCTTCGGCGACGTGGGGGGCGGGAAGCTGGGCGATCGCCTCGTGGATCGAAGGATCGAACGGCCCTCCGGCGGCGGCCATCTGCTCGACGCCGAATTTCTTCAATGCGGCGACAAAGAGGCCGTAGGTCATCCGCACCCCTTCGAGCAGGGGACCTGCGGCTTCATTCGCGCTCCCCTGGGCGATCGCGCGCTCCAGGTTGTCGAGGACCGGCAGAAGGGCCAGAAGCAGCCGTTCGTTGCCGAACGCGACGAGCGACTCGCGCTCGCGCGCCGCTCGCTTCTTGTAGTTGTCGAACTCGGCCGCAAGGTAGGCCAGCTTTCGCTTCGTGTCGAGCAGTTCCGTCACCATATCCTCGTTGGAGGGAATACCGGCGTCCGTCCCCTCGGGCGGCGTGCCGTTCTCCTGAGTCGTATCCCTGTCTTCGGTCATCTCGGCTGGACCCCTTCCAAATGGCGATTACCTGGCTGATTGTTTTCGTGCGGGACCGCGATTCGGGCGACTATCGGTGCCCGTTTATGGAACCGAGCATCCCCGCGGTGAATTCGACGAGCGGAATGATCCTCGAATAGTTCATCCGGACCGGACCGACCAGCCCGATGCTGCCGAGGGGCGAGCCGTCCTTCTGCAGCGCCGACGCGACCACGGAGATGTCGGGAAGTTCCTCGACGGGGTTCTCGGTGCCGATCGAGACCCGCGTTTCCCCGCCCTCGAGAACCCGGTCGAGCAACCGGACGACGACGCTCTTTTCTTCGAATGCCCGCAGGATCCGCTTGAGGTTATGGACGTCCTCGACGAATTCGGGCTGTTCGAGGATGTTGGCGCGCCCCTCGACGTAGACCTCTCCGGCCGGCGAGTCTGGGAACGCCCTGGATGAAAGCGCGAGCGCCCGCGTCATGACCCGGTCGTAACGCGACTTCTCGTGCCGCATCTCCTGGAGGATCTTCGACCTGAGCTGGGAGAGCGTGAGCCCCGTCGCCAGGTTGTCGAGGTAATTGCCGATCTTCTCGAGATCGCCCTCGGTGAGCCCGGGCTCGTCCTCGATCAACCGGTGCTGCACCCACCCGCTCTGCATCACCGCGACGAGCAGCACGTTGTCCCGCCCGGCGCGCAGCAGCCGGATCCCGCGCAGTTTCTGGTTGTCGGGGCTCGCCACGACCACGACGCACGCCTGCCCGGAAAGCTGCGACAGAAGCCGGCCGATCTGCCGGATCGTCTCGTCGGGCAGCGGCGCCCCCGCCCCGGCGGTGCGCTGAAGCTGGTCGCGCTCGCTGCGGAGCAGCTGCCGACGTTCGAGCAGGTAGTCGACGTAGTACCTGAAACCGGCCGCGGTCGGGATGCGCCCCGCCGAGGTGTGCGGCTGCGCGAGGTATCCGGAATCCTCGAGGTCGGCCATGATGTTGCGGATCGTCGCGGGGGAAAGCTGCCCCATCCGCTTGGAGAGGGTGCGCGATCCGACGGGTTCGGCCGTTTCTATATAGTCTTCGATCACGAGGCGCAGAACCTGGGCCGCGCGGTCGTCAAGAACCGGGCTCACAGCTTTCCCTTTCGCCGTAACGATTAGCACTCAAAACACGCGAGTGCTAATCCACTTTACCAATCGCCACGCGAGGGTGTCAAGGCGGCCCGAACCGGAGCCGATCGCCCGGAACGGTTCCGGTCCGGACGAGCGTCCCGGCGGGCAGTTCGACCACGGCGCGCGCGTTGCGGAAACGGGGGGAAATCCGGTTGGGCGGCAGGCCGTTTACGCATCCGACGACGATGCCGGAATCGTCCACGAACAGCACGTCGAGCGCATACCGCATCCCGAGCGTGTGGACGCAGTCGCACGGGGAAATCCGGAGGCCCTCCCCCGGCTGCAGCGGGCGGGTGCCGATCAATCCCTTGAGGCGGCGCCAGAAACCGTCCGCCGACCGGACCTGGTCGCCGAGAAGCACGCCGCGGCTCTCGTTGATGATCGTCTTGTGCCCGGCCCGCATGCGGGAATTCTACCAAACCCGGGTTACAATGTCCGCATGGACGGTCCTCCCGATGCGAATCCGCCCCGAGACTGGTTCTGCTACCTCCTTGCCTGCTCGGACGGGACGCTCTATACCGGCATCACGACGGATCTGGCCCGCCGGGAGAGGATGCACAACCGGGGCACCGCCTCGAAATATACCCGTGCGCGCCTTCCCGTCCGGGTCGTATGGTCCGAACCGCACCCGGATCGTTCCTCCGCCTCTCGCCGGGAAGCGGCCCTCCGCCGCCTGCCCGCCTCCGCAAAACGTGCATTGGCCTCAATTCCCGCAGAGTGAATCGGCCCGATGGGGCAAATTCCGCAAGTGACGGATATTTGACGGTACGGAGTCGCGGTGGGCTGTCATAAATCCGTCAACCGTGTCCGGCCAGGCGTGTCAACAATCCGCACGTCCGCAATAAAACCTTTATTATCAATGCGATATAATTCAATGAACTCCGGACTCTCCAGTCGGCACGGTGGTTGCTTTGCTTACCGGCAGATCAAAACGGAGGGTACGATGATGAGCGCCACGCTGAACCGAATCCGGCAGCAGATCCTCGATGCGATGATGAAATATCGCTCCCGGGTGGCCGAACGCCAATTCCGGCATGACGCCGCCACCTTCGGCGTGCAGTACGTCGGCCTCTTCGAACCTTACCAGCTTGCCGTCTTCCAGGACCCGGTCACCGGATCCTCGTTCGCGGTCAAGACCGGCGAATCGGTCCGGGACGGCATTTTTCGCGTCCGCGAACGGTTCGGGGTCGCCGCCGCATAACCGACTCGCCGCCCCGCGGCCTTTCGAAGGTCGCCCACAGGCCCCGTCGGGGCCACTACGTACCGCCACCCGCCCCAACAAAAACCGCCGGAGAGCGAATGCTCCCCGGCGGTTCCACTTTCCGTCGCTTTCACGGTGGCTTGTTCGTGCGTCCCTGAGGCGGATGCCCGAACCCTCGCCTGTCATTTGAACTCGTGGCAGTCGGGGCAGGTGCCGTCCTTGTTGTGTTCCTTCCTGTCCGTGTGGCAGGCGAGGCACTGCGCGCGCTCCTTGACCACCCACCCGTGCGGCTTGTGGCAGTCGGTGCAGGCGGCGTCGTGGTGCCCGCCCTTCGCGTGCAGCCCGCCCCGCTTCGGGTGGCACTTCGCGCACGGAGCGACCGGCTTCGCCTCCTGTTCCTTCAGGTGGCACTGGCCGCAGCTACCACCCATCATCGGCGCCGCGGCGTCGAACTTGTGGCAGCCGGCGCAGTCGGTCGAGGGACGCTTTCCGGCGGCGTGGCACTTGTTGCAGTTGATCTGCGCGTGCCTGCCCTTGAGTTCGATCGGGTGCCAGTTGGCGGCGCCCTCTTCGAGCGCGGCACCCAGCGGCAGCAGCGGGCTGCGCCTCGGCAGCGTGTGGCACGCCGTGCAGTCGCGCGTGATCGCCTTGCCCTTCGCATCGACGTGGCGGCCGTCGTGGCAACGGAAGCAGGCCGCCCAGTTGCGGTGCCCGATGTTCATCGGGTAGGTCGTCCAGTTGACCTTCATCTTCGGGAAGACGCTGCGCTCCCAGATCGCCGTCGTGGTGGCGACGGCCTGCGCGATCCGCTCCGCACGGCGGGCGGCGCCATCGGGATACGACTTGGCGTAATAACCCTCGACCGCCTGCCGGATCCCCTTGCGGGCGGAGTCGGTATCGGGATATTCGGCCAGCAGCGCATCGACCGCCACCTTCTTGATCCAGGGCAGGTCGCGCGGGATGGAGCGGTCTTCCATGGCCTTGTCGACAGCGACGTCGGCGGGGGGAATATGGTGCGTCGGACGGTTGTGGCAGGTCAGGCATTCCACCTTGTGGTGCGGCAGGCCGGCCAGCTTTTCATTGCCCCCCTTGTAGTCGAGGCTGGTGTATTCGGAGACGGTCCCATCGGGGCGGGCCACCTTGACCCACGGGATCTCCTGATGGCGCCGGTCGGTCGTGACATACTCGATACTGTTGCCGAGCAGCATCTTGTAGTGGATGCCCGAATTGCCGCTGCCCAAGCCGCCTCCTCCGCCTGTCTTGACCAGGATGGAGACCTGTTCGGCCGTGTTCTGCTCGTCGTAGCGGAAGTGCGGGAGCTGGTGGAGCTGGGCGCCGTAGAATTTCTGCGGCCAGTGGCACTCCTCGCACGTTTCGCGGGCGGGGCGCAGATTCTCGACCGGCGTCGGGATCGGGGTCGGATAGCGGCCGGTCAGCACGCCGATCACCTGGCGGGCGCCGGACAGCTTGGACTTGACGTAGAACGAGGCGCCGGAGCCGACGTGGCAGTGGACGCAAGCCACGCGGGCGTGGGGCGAATTGAGATAGGTCGTGTGCTCGGGCGACATGACCGAGTGGCACAGCTTCCCGCAGAAGGTGACCGACTCGGTGAAGATGAACGCGTTGTACGAAACGAAGGCCAGAAGGGCGGCAGCCAGGAAGCCGACCAGCAGGACGCGGCCGAACGTCTTCCGCTGCCCGTCGTCGTTCAGGTCGACGCGCGGGAAGGGAGGCGGGGCATCGCTCCCGATCTTCCGCCGGCGCAGGCTTTCCCGCCGCATGCCGTAAAGGAACAGGACCGCTCCGAAGCCGAATCCTCCGGGGAGGATCATATAGATGA
Organism: Deltaproteobacteria bacterium; assembly: GCA_025357175.1. Lineage (GTDB taxonomy): Bacteria > Desulfobacterota > Deferrimicrobia > Deferrimicrobiales > Deferrimicrobiaceae > JANXPS01. The sequence continues at coordinate 5,625 of JANXPS010000045.1, forward strand.
GGATGCCGATGTACGGATGTTCGAGCCCGAACAATTCGTTCGTCAGCAGCATCAGCGCCATCATCAACAGGCTGCCGCTGGCGGTGAGGCCGCCGAGATAACTGACCGGGTTGCGGTACAGTTGGGGGTGCTGGGAATCCTGGGCCACGGCGACGCCTCCTTGGTGAAAAAATATACGAATAAAGCATTGTTACATATTTTCACCTTCGCTTATCATTGACGTCAGTCAATTCAAAACGATGTATCCAAAGGGGGATGAAACAATGAAAGCGGTTCTCATGAACGGGTTCGGCGGCGTGGACGTGCTGACGGTCGGCGAGGCGCCCATGCCGGCCCCGGCCGAGGGGCAGGTCCGGGTCAAGGTGCATGCCACCTCGATCAACCGGCCCGACCTGGTCCAGCGCGAAGGGAAATACCCGCCCCCCGCGGGCGATTCCGAAATTCTCGGCCTCGAGGTGGCGGGAACGATCGAGGCGGTCGGAGCCGGCGTCACCGGGTGGGAAAAGGGAGAGCGCGTCCTTTCGCTCGTCGGAGGAGGCGGCTACGCGGAATACGCGGTCGCCTACGAGAGCCACCTGATGCGGATCCCGGAATCGATGAGCTTCGAGGAAGCGGCTTGCGTCTGCGAATCCTCGATCACGGCGTTCCTCAACGTGTTCATGATCGGGGGCTTGAAGGACGGGAACACGGCGATCCTGCACGGCGGCGGCGGCGGGGTGAACACGGCCGGAATCCAGCTGTGCAAGGCGCTCGTCCCGAACGTGAAGATCATCGTGACCGCGGCGCCGGAGAAGATCGAACGCGTCAGGGCGCTGGGGGCGGACCTCGTGGTCAACTATAAGGAGACGCCCGACTTCTCGGAGGCGGTCAAGGAATTCACGGGCAAGAAGGGAGCCGACGTCATCCTCGATCACGTCGGGGCGAAATACCTGGCTCCCAACATGGCGTCGCTGGGCTATGCGGGGCGGCTCGTCGTCATCGGCGTCATCAGCGGGATCAAGGCCGAACTCAACCTCGCGCTCATGATGGTCAAGCGGCAGCAGATCATCGGGTCGGTGCTCCGTTCCAGGCCGGTCAAGGACAAGGGGGCGATCGTCGCCGAGTTCACCAAGACCGCGCTGCCGAAATTCGCCGACCGCACCATCGTGCCGATCATCGAGAAGGTCTTCCCGATCGAGCAGGTCGCCGAAGCACACCGGATGATGGAGGAAGACCGCCACTTCGGCAAGATCGTTCTCAAGGTCCGATGAAACAAGGGACAGGGCTGCGTGGTATCATTTCTGCGACCGCACGAGGGCTTCACGCCGCAGCGCGCAGCCAATCCTTTCTCCCCGGGGAACCCATGAAGCGCCGGATCCTTGCCAAAGTTCTGCTATTTCTCATGATCGCGGGAACAGCGCACGCCGTCGCCGTCGGCGACAAGGCGGAGCCGTTCATCGGCAACAACACGACCGGCAGCACGATCTGGGTCAAGCGCTTTTTCGGCAAGAAGCCCATCATCCTGAGTTTCGACTCGACCTATTCGACCGCCGCGTTCGAGGGGCTTCGCGAAATCGAGCGGATCCGCGGACTCTTTCCGGCCGACGCATTCCAGGTCATTTCGATCAACGTCGACGCGAACTCCCCGGGCCGGATCAACAATTTCTACGCCGTCGTTCCGCCCGACGCGAAATACCCGATACTCATCGACGACCACTGGACCATCGCGCGGCTCTACGGCATCGAATCGGTGCCGACCCACATCGTGATCGACCGAAACGGCGTCATCCGGTACATTTCCAACGGAACGGCAGGGACCGCGGATGCCGGCCTCGAGGACGCCGTCCG
>JANXPS010000050.1 GCA_025357175.1 Deltaproteobacteria bacterium
CCCAGACGCCCGCAAAACCCGCGCCGCTCCTCGCGGTATCTTCCACGTATCGAAACGGTGTTGTCTCTCGCTGCCGAGCCGCCGCCGATCATCCGCCTGTCCCACCGGAACGCCATCCCGGCCACGGGTTCGAGCGTGAAATACCGGAAAGCGGGCAGGCGGAAAATGTAATCGATTCCGGCGCTCATCCCCGCCAGGCCGGTGTCCGAAGTGATATCACCTGACGGAGACGCTTGCTTGTAGTCGGACCTTCCCTTGTAGGCCTGGATGCGGGTGCGCCAGAAGCCGGACCAGAGGTCGCCCTCGAATTGCCCCTCCCACCCGATACCGCCGCTGAAGCCCTTGTCGTCGGTGACAGCCGCCCCGCTACCCGGGTCGAAGTCTTTCCAGCCGTGGCTTGATATCATCACGTAGGCCTGCTGCTCGTCGCGCGGAAAATCCGCCGCGTTCACGATCGCGGGGAAAAGGAGGAGGAGCAGGAGTGCAGATAAGGTGAAACGCATCATGTCTCATCCTTGGTCATGAAGTTGGACTTCCGGATCATTATCCACATTGCCTCGCCGGTCGAACAGCACTGTTTTTTCATATTCCCGGCGACATCACCGGAATGCCGGCGCCATGTCCTGCCAAAGTGATGGAAACGTACCCGGTTTCCCGGCTGGTGAACAGTCCGGCCGCCGATCACGAGGAGTGCGTAACAAGGCAGGGGGCTGCGGAATAGACCGCAACCCCCTGATTTTGAAAGTGGTAGGCGGAACAGGGCTCGAACCTGCGACATTCGCCGTGTAAAGGCGACGCTCTGCCAACTGAGCTATCCGCCCACGCGGAACGTTTCGCGCGGACCCGCGATTGTATCACACCTGGGTACGGAACCCGCCCTTCTCGACCGACACCCGGCCGACGATTGTCGGGAGTGGTGGGCATGGTGACGAACGGCGAGGACGCGATCCGTGTGTCCGGCATCGGGGGTCAGGAACCCAACCTGCGCCTGCGATAACGGAACGTATGATAGTTGAGCCCCAGGAGCAGCGCGGCATTGCTCTCGTTTCCGCCGGTTCTTGCAACGGCTTCGGAGATATAGAATCGTTCCAGCGCCTCCTGGGCGGTCGGAAGATCGGTGCCTCCGGGAGGAAGCGGGGGGAAATGAATCCCCTCTCCGGGATGGATCGCGGCCGCCTTCCCGTCACATGGACTCCCTTGTGGATTGGCTTCGAGCGCCAGGTCCTGCAGCAGCAGCAGCGGCCCCTTCCCGATCAGGACGCAGCGCTCGAGTGTGTTCCTGAGTTCCCGCACGTTGCCCTTGTATCGATGGGAGGACAGCGCCTGTTCGGCCTCGGGGGAGATTCCCGTGAACTGCTTGCCGAACTTGGCGGCGAATTCCACGAGGAAATGGCGGGCGATGGGAAGGATATCCTCACGCCGCTCGTTCAGGGAAGGGACCTCGACCTTGAGTACCGCGATGCGATAGTAGAGATCCTCGCGAAAACGCCCTTCGGCGATCAGCGAAGGGAGGTTCCGGTTGGTCGCGGAGACGATCCGGACCTTGACCTTGTGCTTCCGCGTACCGCCGACACGGTAATATTCCCCCTCTTCGAGAAACCGCAGGAGCTTCGATTGGGCTTCCATGCTCAGGTCGCCGACCTCGTCGAGGAACAGCGTCCCGCCGGAGGCCTGCTCGACCATTCCCTTCTTCCCGCCGGTGCTCGCGCCGGTGAATGCGCCCCGTTCGTACCCGAACAGTTCGCTCTCGATCAGTTCCTTGGGGATGGCGGCGCAGTTGACGCTGATCAGGGGGCCGTTGTAATTGGGGCTCAGGTAGTGGACGGCGCCCGCGATGTACTCCTTGCCGGTGCCCGTCTCCCCCAGGATCAGGATCGGGGTATCGGGACTTTTCGCCAATTGTCCGACCAGGTCCATCACGTTCTGGATCGCGTCGCTCTCCCCGATGAAGACCGGAAGATTCTCGCGAAGGTACCGCTCCTGTAATTGCCGGACCTCTTTTTTCAGGCGGATCGTCTCGAGCGCGTTCCGGATCGACACATTGAGCATGTCCATCTGGATGGGCTTGACCACGTAATCGTAGGCCCCGCCCCTCATCGCCGAGACCACCGTCTTGACCTCTTCGAACGCCGTGATGAGGATGACGAGGGTGCCGGGAACGGATTCCATGATCAGGGGGAGCGCGTCGAGCCCGCTCATTCCGGGGAGGCCGATATCGAGCAGTACAAGGTCGGGTTTGTCGGTGGGGAGCGACGCCAGCGCGGCCT
>JANXPS010000056.1 GCA_025357175.1 Deltaproteobacteria bacterium
CCGCCTCATACGCCTGGCGCGAGATGGAGCCGCGGCCGAACAGCGCCTCGGCACGGGCGTAATCCTTCCGCTGCCGCATCGCCTCGGCTTCCGCCAACGCCACGCCGGCCGACGCCGCCTCGATCTCCTGGGGACGGGAACCGGCTTCGAGATCCCGCAGCCGCGCCCGGGCACCGTCGAACGCACCCTGCGCGCGACCGATCTCCTGGCGGCGCGGACCGGCGAGCAGTTCCCCGAGCGCCGCATTCGCGACCGCGAGCTCGGCGGAGCGGATTCCGGATTCCCGCTCGAGTTCACGGCTGTCGAGCCGCGCGACGACCTGGCCCGCGGAAACGGATTCCCCCTCGTCGACGCGACGCTCGAGCACGCGACCCGGGATGCGGAACGCCACCGGGACCTCCGTCGCCTCGACGCTTCCCGAGAACCGGATGGCGCCGTCATCGGCCCCCGAATGCCAATGGAAATATCCGAACAATCCCGCCGCAAGAAGGACTGCGGCCGAAACGGCGACCAGGATCCGTCCGCGTGTCATCGCAACCCCCCGGCTGTTCTTCCCTGCTACTCAGGATCATACATCCCCTGAAGGGAAGCTGCCCACCGGAGGATCAGGCGAGGACGGTCATCCCCTCGGGTGATGACGGCGGTGCGTCTCGAGGAGTCTCTCGGGCGTGACGAAAGTGTAGATCTGGGTCGTAGCGATGTCGGCGTGCCCAAGCATGGCCTGGACGGCGCGCAGGTCTGCGCCGCCCGCAAGCAGGTGCCCTGCGAACGAGTGCCTTAATGTGTGGGGGGATATGTCCTGCCTTATGCCGGCGATCAACGACCAGTATTTTATCCGGTTCCACAAGGTCTGGCGGGTGATGGGCGTTCCCCTGCGGCTTAAAAACAGGGCGTTCGTGGCGCCCTTGCGGGCGAACGCCGGGCGCCCCAGCGTCATGTAAACGGCCAGGTCGTCCAACGCCTTGCGGGCGACGGGGACGACCCGCTCCTTGCTCCCCTTGCCGAGGATGCGCAGGAAGCCGGCGGCGGCGTCGACGTTTTCCATCCGGAGCGCAACGACCTCGGATGCTCGCAGGCCCGATGCGTACAACAAGGACAGCATCGCCCGGTCGCGCAACCCTTCCGGCGTATCCGATACAGGGGCGTCCAGCAAAGCCGAGACCTCGCTGTGGGTCATGTACTTGGGGAGCGGGCGGCCGGTTTTGGGCGCGCGGGCGTCGGCCAGCGGAGAAGCGGCGAGCAGCCCTTCCCGAACCATCCACCGGAAAAAAGAGCGGATGGAGGAGACGTGGCGGGCAGTGCTGCGGGCGCAAAGACCTTCTTCACGGAGTGCGCCCAGGAATCGAAGATAGGCCGGGCGGTCGAACCGGTCGGGTGCCCCGCCCTCGAGGGTCATGTGGGCGACGAAGCGGCGGACATCGCCGCCGTAGGCATCAAGCGTGTGGGGCGACAATCTCCGTTCGGTGCGCAGGTGCAGAAGGAAGCGGTCGGCCAGGGAGTCGATCTCTTCCAAGGGTCAATGATCCCCGGCTATCGCGGCCATCAACGCGGCCCGGATCTCTTCCTGGCGTGCGGGATCGGTAACCTTGCCGCCGTCGTGGTCGGCCAGGTAGAAAACGTCGGCGACCTGGTCCGCCTTGGTGGCGATCTTGGACAGCACGATGTCGATCCCCATCCCGGTCAGCGTACTGGTTATGTCGAACAGCAGGCCGATCCGGTCGTAGGTGAAGATGTCGACTACGGAATAACGCGTCGAGACACCGTTGTCGAAAACCACGCGCGTCGGACGGTATTTGACCAGTTTTTCCCGAACAAACCGGGTCGTGCGCCGCTCGGCCATCAGCGAAGACACGTCGATTTCTCCCTGGAGCACCCTGCGGAGGTCGCCCGCCAGCCGCTCACGCCTGAAAATCCTCGAATCGTCGTCACCCATCCCCGAAACGTAGAAGGTGTCCACCGCGACGCCGTCGACCGTCGTGGCGATCGCCGCATTGAGGATGTTGACCGAGTTGGCGGAAAGCGTTCCGGCGATCGTCGCGAACAGGCCGCGCCTGTCCGCGCAGAGCACGACGACCTCCGACGCCCCGGTTTCGGGGTCGTCGACGATCTCGATGAGCGGAGACCCCCCGTAGGTGGAAAGCATCCGGAAGTGCCGGGGGATCAGGGCATCGGGCGCTCCCAGGAAATACCGTTCCTCGAAACGTCCCATGAACGAATCGACCGCATCGGACGACTCGGCGGCGAGCAGGTCGCGCACCGCATCCCGCCGCTGCCGGGCCTGCAGTTCGAACGGGTGCTTGAGCGAGCCGTGCTCGAGTACGTTTTTGGCCTTGGCGTAAAGTTCGCCGATGAGCATCGACTTCCAGTGGTTCCAGACCTCGGGGCCGACCGCGCGGATGTCGGAATAGGTCAGCAGATAGAGCTGGTCGAGACGGGCCATCGTGCCGGCGATCCCGCTGAACGACAGGATGAGGTCGAGATCGTGGAGATCGCGCCGCTGCGCGAGATGCGCCATCGACAGGTGCTGTTGCACGAGGAACACCACGTCGTCCACCTGTTCCTGCGGGAGGCATAGCCTGCGACAGATGCGTTCGGCCATCTCGGCGCCGATTTCGGAATGGCTGTGCCCCCGCCCCTTCCCGATGTCGTGAATCAGGATCGTGAGGACCAGAAGGTCGGGCCGGGCGACGGTCTTGAAGATCCGGAGGAACTCGTCCTCCTCGCGGGAGCGTTTTTCGAGGAACCGGGCCCGCGCGAGAACGCTCGCGGCACGGATGCTGTGAACGTCGACCGTGTAGACGTGGTAGACGTCCCGCTGCACCTTGCACGTGATGCCCGCCCATTCGGGGATGTAGCGGGCCAGGAAGCGGGTTGCGTTCATCGCCATGAGCGTGTCGCGAAGGTGGGTGGAATCGCCGAGGATTTCGAGGAACAGCTTCGCGGCGCGGGGATCTTCCCGGAAGGCGGGGGTCACGGCCGGAAGCGCCTGCTGAATCTGCCGCTTGGCCTCGACCGTCATTTTCGCCTTGTTGACCTGCATCGACCGGAAGAACTCGAGAATGCGAACCGGGTCTTTTCGGAAGGAGCCGGCATCCTTGACGGAGATTTTCCCCTTGTAGAGGATCGCCTCGTCCCCCACGGACTTGCGCCGCTGGAAGAAGAACGACCGGGGCGACGTCTCGGGCAGGTAGCGTCCGACTTCTTCCAGCAGTTCGTCGGAAAGTTGTGCGCAGGCGACGGTGTTCAGGTAATAGGCGCGCATGAAGCGTTCGACGCCGTAGTCGTTCCCCCTGTCGCGGTAGCCGAAGCGGGCCGCCACCTGTTCCTGCGCGTCGAAGGTCATCACGTCGGATTTCTTGCCGGGAAGGAAATGAAGCTCGGTACGAACGCGCAGAAGGTAGTCCTCGACGTGCCTGAGCGCCTCGATCGTCTGGCGTGTCGCGACGCCCTTGTTGCGCAATTCGGTGAGGTTGGCGCACTTGTACTTGATCCGGGCGGCCCAGACCGCGGTCTGGATGTCACGGAGCGCCCCTCGCCCTTCCTTGATGTTGGGTTCGAGCACGTAGGTCGTAAGCCCGAACTTCTCGTGGCGGGCGTGCATCTCTGCGATTTTTTTCTCGATGAAGCGGTCGGCGCCCGAGTAAAAGAGAAACTTGTCGATCTCCCTGGCCGATTCGTTGAAGTTGTCCTCGTGCCCGGTGATGAAGCGGCGGTCGAGCAGCGCGGTGCGGATGGTGTCGTCGGCCGACGCCATCTTGATCGTTTCCTTGACGCTGCGGACGCTGTAGCCGACGTCGAGCCCCAGATCCCAGAGCGGGTAGGTCATCCACTCGGTCATCGCCTCGACGTACCGGTCGATTTTATAGGGATAGAGGAAGAGGATGTCGACGTCGGACTTGGGACAAAGTTCGTGTCGGCCGTAGCCGCCGACGGCCACGACGGACATCTTGTATCCGATGTCGGGGGCCGTCGCGACGAACGAACGATGGGCGCGCTCGTGCAACGCGCGAAGCACCGTATCCATGGCGTCCGAATAGTCCAGGCAGGCGGCTGTCCCCTCGCCGGGAATGGTGCGGCATCTCTCGTGGATCGCGGAAAGCGTCCCGGCGAGGTATCCCTTGAGGCAGTCGCGGAACTCCTTGTCGGACAGGTCGGCGCGCGACAGGTCGATATCGAACACGGCCGGCCGCGAACCGCCTGTCATATCCCGCTCCTCGGCGCAATGCCGCCGTTCCGGCTGTAATAGCGGATTCCCTCGACCACGCTGTCCGCGATCGTTTCGAGGTAGGCCCGGTCGCGCAGCCGCTTTTCATCGCGGTCGTTGCTGATGAACGCGGATTCGACGAGCACCGCCGTCATGCGCGCGCCGACGAGGACGTAGAAAGGGGCCTGCTTGAGGCCCAGGTTGTGGGCCTGGCCGTACTTGCCCGAGACGTTGCGCACGATCGCATCGTTGACCGTCTTGGCCAGCTTCATCGAGTCTTTCTTGCGGCCGAAAAGCGACAGGTCGTCGAGGATGAATTTGACGCCGGTCAGTTTGGCGACCGGCACGCCGTTTTCACGTGCCGCCAGCTCGAGCGCCGCCCGATCGCTGCCGGCCCGGGAAAGAACGTAGGTGGAGACTCCGTCGGCCTTCCGGTTGGGGCTTGCGTTGATGTGAAGGGAAACGAACAGGTCGGAACGCGACTTGTTGGCCATCGCGGTGCGTTCCTCGAGCGGGATGAACACGTCGGTATCGCGCGTCATCCGCACTTCGCAGCCGCCCTCCTTCTGGAGCTTCTCGCGAACGAGGCGACCGATTTCGAGGACGACGTCTTTTTCCCTGAGCCCGTTGAGCCCTACCGCCCCGGAATCCTTTCCTCCGTGGCCCGGGTCGAGCATGACGCGAAACCGCGGACTTTTTTCGGCGGCTGTCGGAGCCGCCTGGGCAACCGGTTGCGGCGCCGCCTGGATGGCGGCCTGAGGGGTAACCTGGGGAGCGGCCTGCGGGGCGGCCTGCGGGGCGGTCGGGGGCGCCGCCTGTACGACGGCCTGCGGGGACACCGGTTGGGGAATCGCCTGCACCGGGGGGACGGATCCGGGGATGACCACCGGCTCGGGGGCCGCCTTCAACCGGGGGTGGACGGTATCCGTGTCGGGTTTCGCACCCTGCGCCTCGGAGGGCGGGACCGGGCAGCTGTCGCCCGTACCCTGCCCGTCGACGTCGACGATGATCCGGTAGGGGTCTACCATCGTGAACGACTGGTAGGCGCATGTCTTTTCGAGGTCGATGACGACCCGGACAACCCCCGGTTTGAACCGCCCTGCGCGCACCACCTTGAGCAGTCCGTTGCGGACCTCGACCGGTTTGCGCAGGAAGTCCTCGTGGATGACGGCGCCCTTGATGTCGATCAGGATGCGCGGGGGGATTTTTCCGTCCGACGAGGCGGGAAGAAAGCGCGTCTCGAAATCGGCCTCCCCATCCAGGTCGACGGCAACGCGGGTGTACTGCTCGCTGTTCCAGAAACGGATGCCCGATACGCGGGTGCTCGACGCCGGGGCCGTGCAAGGGCAGACGAGCGCGAGGGTGAGGAGTGCGGCCAGGAACGCCGTAAGATGGGTGCGGGGAAACGTCACGATTGCCCTTTCAGCAACCTTTCTTTCCAGGCGACCAGGCGGAGCAG
>JANXPS010000058.1 GCA_025357175.1 Deltaproteobacteria bacterium
CGCCGTAGACGACGTATTTCATGGCCGCTTCGGTCGATTTCTTCTCGCCCTTGAGGTCGCCGGCGAGCAGGTAGGACGGGATCGACACCAGTTCGAACGCGACATAGAGCATGACCAGGTCGGTCGCGGAAACCAGGCAGAACATCCCGAGGAGGACCGACACGAGGAACAGGTAGTACTCGGCTTGGCTGCGATCGCGAAGGTCCTTGCTCTGGACCGACATCAGGATCACGAAGAGCGTGGTCAGCGACGTCAGTACCTTGAAGAAGGTGGCGAAGGCATCGGTCGCGACCATCCCCTCGAATAGCCCCGACCCGTTTCCAGGCGGGCATGATGCCGCCAGGACAAGCGCCGCGCCCACGCCGACCAGCGACAGGATCGCGGCCGAGGAGGAGGTGCGTTCCTTTCCGGCCACGTGGACGAGGACGAGCAGCAACGCCGTCGCCGTCAGCGCGAACTCCGGAAGGAAATGTTGAAGGGAGCCGAGGTTGTCGAGCACCATTTACATCACCATTTTGACGACGTCGACCAGCTTCACCATTGACGCGTTCATGAGATTGAGGACCGGCATCGGGTAGCAGCCGAGAATCACCGCCACGATTGCGAGGGGAACCAGGGTGAAGAGCTCGCGCCCGTTGATCTCCTCGAGACCCGCGTATTTCGGGTTGAGGGGGCCGAGGAAGACGCGCTGGAGCGCCCAGAGGTGATAGGCCGCTCCGATGATGATGCCGAAGGTGGATATGATGACCAGCGTCTTGAAACCGGAGAAGGCGGTGGCGAAGGCGCCCAGGAACACCATCTGCTCGGCAAGGAAGCCGGGAAGGCCCGGAAGCCCGAGCGAGCCGAAGAAGGCGACGACCACGAAGAAGGTATAGACGGGGACGACCGCTGCGATGCCGCCGAAGCCGTCGATCTGGCGATGATGCGCCCGGTCGTAGACCACGCCGACCAGGAGGAACAGCATGGAGGTGATGATGCCGTGCGCGAACATCTGGAACGAAGCGCCGACCATGCCCACCGGGGTGAGGGCAGCCATGCCCAGAAGGCAGAAGCCCATGTGGCTGACCGAGGAGTATGCGACCATCTTCTTGAGGTCGGACTGCGCCAGGGCGCACATCGCGCCATAGACGATATTGACCACGCCGAGCGCTGCCATCGGATAGACGAAGTATCGCGTGACGTCGGGGAAGATCGGGAACAGGATCCGCATCATGCCGTAGGTGCCCATCTTCAGCAGGATGCCTGCCAGGATGACCGAGATCGCCGTGGGCGCTTCGACGTGGGCATCGGGCAACCAGGTGTGGAAAGGAAAGAGCGGCACCTTGATCGCGAAGCCGATGAACAGGCCGAGGAACATGAGGATGCGGACGTCGAAGTGCTTGAGGATTCCGGTGTGCGTCGACTGGTTCATGAACGTCAGCAGGTTGAAGCAATGCTGGCCGGTGACCGGATCGGCGGTGTTGAAGTAGAGCGCGAGCAGCGCGACCAGCATGAGCAGGGAGCCTGCCAGCGTGTAGAGGAAGAACTTGATGGCCGCGTATTCCTTGCGGGGGCCGCCCCAGATACCGATCAGGAAGTACATCGGCAGCAGCATGAGTTCCCAGAAGACGTAGAAGAGGAAAAAGTCGAGCGAGGCGAAGGTGCCCATCATGCCCGTCTCAAGCAGCAGGAAGAGCGCCATGTAGCCCTTGAGCTGCTTCTCGATCCCGAAGGAGGCGATGACCGCCAGGAAAGAGATCAGCGAGGTCAGCATGAGCATCGGGATCGAGATGCCGTCGGCGCCGAGGTAGTAATCGACGTTGATCGACGGGATCCAGACATAGTGCTCGACGAACTGGAACCCGCTCGCCAGGTTGACCCCGGCGAGCGTCCTGTCGTAAGCGCCCCAGAGCTTCACCGCAAGAAGAAGCGGGAAGATCGTCGTCACGACGGCCATGGTCTTGACGACCTTGTCGTTCCCCTTGGGCACCATGAGGATCAGCGCCGCTCCGATCAGGGGGATGAACGTCATCAGACTGAGAATGTGATTGTCGATCAAAGCCACGGAATTCTACCTCCGATTCGCTAAAAAGCTTTTAGTAGGAAGAGAACCACGACGCCGCCCACGAGCACGAACGCGTAGTGGTAAACCTTGCCGGTCTGGATCCGGCGGAGCACGGTGCCCCCGCCGATGGTGGCGTTGGCGACGGCGTTGACTGCCCCGTCGACCACCAGGTTGTCGAAGCGGCCGACGAACATGCACGCCCACTTGTTGACGGTCGCGACCAGGTTGACGGCGCCGTCGACCACGTTGGAGTCGAACCAGGCCATCATGCGCGCCGCCCACATGGTGAAGGCGATGATGGTCATGCCGTAAAGTTCGTCGAAGTACCACTTGTTGGCGAGGAAGGTATGGACGGGCAGGCATGCCGCCTTGACCGTGGCCGGGTTGATCCACCCCAGGATGTAGACGACGACGGCCAGCAGGATGCCGGTGCCGGCAACGGCAAGCGACATGTACATCGCGATCCCGTGCGCTTGGTGCGTCACATGCGCGACATGTTCGGCGTGCTCTTTTTCCTCGGCCGACAGCCCAGCGGTTTCGGGAGCGCCGTGAACGGCGGCCGGAGCCGAGCCGTGCTCCGCGGGAGCAACCGCAGCGTGTTCGGCCGGCGAGGCCATCGCATGTTCGACCGGGGCGGCGGCATGCTCGGCACCTGCGGCCGCCGGAGCCGCCTCGTGCTTCGGAGCCGATCCATGGCCTTCACCCGCGGGGAGGACCACCGCGCTCTTTGGCTTCACGATCAGCGTCTTGAACCAGTTGTTGTGCTCGAACGGGAAAGCGAACGAAAGCAGCGCGAGCACGATCAGCGGGAACGCCATGGTGAAAGGCGACTCGTGCGCATGGTCGAACTTGTGGTGATCGCGGGCGTGGCCGAAGAAGGTCACGAACACGAGGCGGAACATGTAGAAGGCGGTCAGGCCCGCGGTGAACATCGGGACGATGAACAGCGCGTAGTGCTTGGGATTGAGCATCGCGAAAGCCAGAGCGTCGCCCAGGATCATGTCCTTGCTGAAGAAGCCGGAGAAGAAGGGGACGCCCGCGATGGCGAGCGTACCGATAAGGAAGGTGACGAAAGTGATCGGCATCTTCTTGCGCAGCTCGCCCATGTCGAAGATGTCCTGGCTGTGGACCGCGTGGATCACCGAGCCCGAACCGAGGAACATGCACGCCTTGAAGCCGGCGTGGGTGACGAGGTGCGCAAGGCCTGCCGTATACCCGCCGACGCCCAGTCCGCAGACCATGAAGCCGAGCTGGGAAACGGTCGAATAGGCGAGAATCTTCTTGATGTCGTTTTGCGCGAGGGCGATCGTCGCGGCGATGAACAGCGTGATCGTCCCGGTGTAGGCGATGACGAGAAGCGCGTCGGGCGTGAAGACGGGGTACATGCGGCCGACGAGGTAGACGCCGGCGGCAACCATGGTGGCGGCGTGGATCAGCGCGGAAACGGGCGTGGGGCCTTCCATCGCGTCGGGCAGCCAGATGTGGAGCGGGAACTGCGCCGACTTGCCGACCGCGCCGCAGAACAGGCCGACGCCGGCCATCGTGAGCATGGTGCCGGTCAGCTTGCCCGCGCCGACGGCCGCGAAGATCTCGTCGAAGCCGAAGACGCCGGTGGTTGCGAACAGGATCAGGATGCCGGCCAGGAAGCCGAAGTCGCCGACGCGGTTGGTGATGAACGCCTTCTTGCTGGCGTCGGCCGCCGACTTCTTCTCGAACCAGAAACCGATCAGCAGGTAGGACGAAAGACCGACAAGCTCCCAGAAGATGAACAGGAAGAAGACGCTCTCGGAAAGAACCAGCCCCAGCATCGAGAAGGAGAAGATCGAAAGATAGGCGAAGAAGCGGTTGTACTTGGGATCGCCATGCATGTAGCCGACGGAGAACAGGTGGACGAGCGAGGAAACCAGCGTGACGACGACGAGCATGATAGCCGTGATGTTGTCGACCAGGATGCCGATGTTGACGTGGAACCGGTCCTGGATGGTCAGCCACGGATAAGTCACATGATAGCTGAAGTTCGGGTTGAAGCCCTGGACGATGACTTCGTAGAAGATGCCGATCGCCATCACCAGCGCGGTGACGATGGTGAGGAGCGAAACCCAGTCACCCTTGCGCGGCAGCCGCTTGCCGACGAAAATGTTGATGAAAAACGACGACAACGGCAACAACGGGATGATATAGGCGTATTTCAGAAAGAAGTTGGTTTCGTTCAACAGAGCACCCTCTTGAGTAAGCTGTCGCTGCGTCAGTTCTTGAGCGAATCGGCTGTGTCGACTTCGACCGAGCCGGCCGTTGCGAACAACCGCAGGAAGATCGAAAGCGCGACGGCGGCTTCGGCCGCGGCGATGACGATCACGAAAACGGCGAAGATCTGGCCGCCCATCACCTTGCCCAGATAGTGGGAGAAGGCGACGAAGTTGATGTTGGCGGCGTTGAGGATCAGTTCGACGCCCATGAGCAGGGCAACGCCGTTGCGCCGGGTCATGATCGTGTAGAGCCCGCAGCAGAAGAGCGCTGCGCTGACGACGAGGAATTTGTCGAGAGACATTACTGGCCTTCCTCCATATCGGGCTTCAAGGCCGCCTTGGCCGACTCGGGGCGCGAAAGAAGCGCGGCGCCGATGAGGGCGGCGAGCAGCAGCACCGAGACGACTTCGAACGGAAGCAGATACTTGGTCATGAGCAACCGGCCGAGGACGGCGGTCGTGGGAGCGTACTCGACGTTCGTCTTGACGGCCCATTCCGTGGTGACCGCCGCGTTCGACATCAGGCCGAACAGCGCGATGCAGACGATGGCCGAAGGGACGCGCATGTGCGTCGGGTTGGACAGTTTGGCGTCGGAAATCCGGTTGGACAGGAACACGGCGAACAGGATCAGGACGAGGATGCCGCCCACATAGACGAGCATCTGGGTCGCCGCGAGGAAGTCGGCGGAAGCGAGGACGTAGAGGCCGGCGACGCCCATGAACGTGAAGAGCAACCCGACGGCCGAGTAGATGACGCTGGAATTGCCCGCCACGATGAGAGCGGAAACGACGGTCAGGATCGACAAGAGGACGAATACGAGATCGGCCATCACTTTTTCTCCGGTTCCGCGGCAGGCGCGGCGGGCTTCGGCTGGCTCTCGGCCAGCTTTGCTTCCTCGGCCGCCTTCGCCGCCGCCTCGGCCACTTGGCGAGCCACGCGCTGCCGGATGACCTCGGCATCTTCGTGGATGAAGTGGAGCACCATCTCGTCGCGGGCCACCATGGATTTTTCGAAGCCGCCGGTGTGCGTCAGCGACTTGGGCGGGCAGACCTCGACGCAGAGTCCGCAGTACATGCATCGGCCGATGTTGACGTCGTAGGAAACGAGCACCATCTTCTTGTCGGCGCCCCGGACCGCTTCGAGCGAGATGCAATCGACCGGGCAGATCTTGACGCACATGTTGCAGGAGATGCAGGTCTTGACATCGTTGGCCAGGAAACCGCGGAAGCGCTCGAAGACGGGACCGCGCTGCTCGGGATACTGGATCGTGACCTCTTCCTTGACGTCGATCCCGTAGCGCGCGGTGATGCGCATGCCCTTGGCCGTGGTGGTCACGGCCTCCCAGATGTCGTTGATGTACGATTTCAGGCTCATGTTTGGCTCATCCGAAGATCGAGGCGATCATCTGCGGGATGCCCTTGCCCTTGAATACGAGCACCCACAGGGAAACGCCCAGGAAGTTGAAGAACGTCAGCGGAACCATGTATTTCCAGGACATGCGCATCAACTGGTCGACTCGGAGGCGGGGCAGCGTCCAGCGGATCCAGATGATGACGCAGACCAGCGCGAGCGCCTTGGCCATGAACACGCCCAAAGACAACAGGTTTGCCCAGACCGGCGGCAGCGACGCCGCATTGAAGAACGGGATCTGCCAGCCGCCCAGGAAGCAGGCGGTCGCCAACGCGGAGACGACGAAGACGTCGGCGTATTCGGCCATGAAGAAGAATCCGAAGCGGATGCCGGAATATTCGGTGTTGTAGCCGGAGACCAGTTCGGACTCGGCCTCTGGGATGTCGAAAGGCGTGCGGTTGGTCTCGGCCAGCGCCGCGACCATATATAGGAAGAAGGAGAAGAAACTGAACGGGTTGTGAAACAGATTCCAGCCGAAGATGCCGAGCAGGCCGCCCTGCGACCGGATGATGTCCTGCGTGGACAGCGACCCGGCGATGAGCACCGCGGGGATCAGCGCCATGCCGACCGGAATTTCGTAGGAGACGATCTGGGCCGCCGCGCGCATGCCGCCCAGCATCGACCACTTGTTGTTGGAGGCCCATCCGGCGAGCAGGACGCCGATGGAGACCAGCGATGTGACCGCCATCACGTAGTAGATTCCGATGTTGAGGTCGGCCGCGATCAGCGAGAAGCCGAACGGGACGACGACGAAGGCGGCGAACGACCCCGTGAAGATCAGGTAGGGCGCCATCCGGAACAGGTGGTTGTCGGCGGCGGTCGGGATGATGTCTTCCTTGAGGATCAGCTTGATGCCGTCGGCAAGGAACTGGAGCAGCCCGATGGGACCGACCCGGTTGGGCCCGATCCGGCCCTGGATGTCGGCGGCGATCTTCCGCTCGAGGTAGGTGCCGAAGCCGGCGAAAACCATCGCGAACTGGAGGATGATGAATGCGACGATCCCGATGAGCAGGAGCGTCACCGCCCAAGGGGCCACGGCGAGCGCGGGCACCTTCTGGATGATGAGTGCGGTGAGCTGTTCCATTTAGCGGTCAATCTCCGGAAGAATGATGTCGAAGCTGCCGATGACCGCCACGATATCGGCGATCATGAGCCCCTCGGTGACCTTCTCGAAAATATTCATCGTGACGTAGGACGGTGTGCGGATCTGGCAGCGGTAGGGGTTGGCCGAACCGTCGCTTATGAGGTAGAAGCCGGTTTCGCCGCGGGGGTTCTCGGCCCGGAAGTAGCATTCGCCCGCGGCCGGCTTGAAGACGCGCGGCACCTTGGCGATGACGGGCCCGTCGGGGATCATCGCGATGGCCTGGCGCAGGATCTTGACGCTCTCGCGCATCTCGTCGATTCGGACGATGTAGCGGTCGAAGCAGTCGCCCAGCTGGCCCTTCTCGCCGCGGCCGACGCAGACATTGAAGTCGAACTTGGGATAGACCGAGTAGGGCTCGTCCTTGCGAAGGTCGAACGCGACGCCCGAACCGCGCAGGTTGGGGCCGGTCAGGCCGTAGGCGACGCAGTCTTCGGGGGAAACCACCGCAACGTTTGCGAGGCGCCCGACGAAGATCTTGTTGTAGGTGATGAGGTTGTTGTATTCGTCGATCTTGGGCTCGAAGTAGTCGAGAAACTCCTTGACCTTGCCCAGCCAGCCGTCGGTCAGGTCGGCGGATACGCCGCCGATGCGGCAATAGTTGTACGTGAGGCGGTTGCCGCAGATCTCCTCGAACAGGTCGTTGACGCGCTCGCGCTCGCGGATCGCGTAGAGAAAGGGCGTGAACGCCCCCATGTCGGCCGTGAACGACCCGAACGAGATCAGGTGCGAGGAGATGCGGTTGAGTTCGCAGACGATGACGCGGATGAACTCGGCGCGCTCGGGCACCTCGATGCCCGCAAGCTTTTCGACAGCCCACGCGTAGGCGGCGTTGCAGTTCATCGAGGCCAGGTAGTCGAGCCGGTCGGTGAACGGCATGAACGAGCCGTACGGGTTGCGCTCGGCGATCTTCTGGAGGCCGCGGTGCAGATAGCCCACGTCGGGACGGGCGTTGACGACGACCTCGCCGTCGGTTCGCAGGATCACCCGGAGAACCCCGTGGGTCGAAGGGTGCTGCGGACCCATGTTGAGGGTCATTTCCTGGGTCGGAAGCGCCGTCTGGTCGATGGTCGCGCTCATACCTTCACCCCGTGGTACGACTCGGGATAGACGTAGTCCTTGCGCATCGGGTGGCCCGGCCAGTCTTCGGGCAGCAGGATGCGGCGCAGATCGATCGACCCGACGAAATTGATTCCGAACATGTCGTACGCTTCGCGTTCCATGAAATTGGCGGCCGGCCACACCGAATCGACGCTGTCGAGCCGGGGATCGTCTTTCGGCAGGAACGTCTTGACGCCCACGATGTGCTTGAGCGACATCGAGTGCAGGTGGTAGGCGACGGCCATGTTGTCCTTGTAGTCGACGCCCGAGAGGCACATGAGCGAGTCGAACTTCATCGAGGAGTCGTCGCGGAGAAAGCGTGAGACCGCCAGGATCGCCGAAGGGGAAACGACCACGAACGCCGGGTTGAACCCGGTTTCCTGGAGCTCGACCACGGCGTCGCCGAAGCGGGTTTTAAGCGACTGGAAGATTGCTTTCGCGTCCAAGTGGATATCCTTCAGGGACATGGTAAGAACCAAGATACCGAGATCGCGCCCGGATTTGGGTCAGGCTTTGGCGCAACGATTGAGCCAAACCGGAGGCGTAGTTTCACTACGGTGAGGATTTGGCGATTGAGGCGCGCCAAAAGATGGCCCGGAGACGGGATGCGAGATGGAATATTGGTTCTTACCATGTCCCTTAGGCCGTCTTGCCGAAGTTTTTACGCTGGTCGATCAGTTTCTGGAGGCGGATGATGCCGTCGATGAGCGCCTCGGGGCGCGGCGGGCATCCGGGGACATAAACGTCGACGGGCACGAGCTGGTCGACGCCCTTGACCACGCAGTAGGAGTCCTTGTAGAAGGGACCGCCCGTGTTGGCGCAGGAACCCATCGAGATGACGTATTTCGGTTCGGGCATCTGGTCGTAGAGCAGCTTGACGCGCTCGGCCATCTTGTGGGTGATCGTGCCGGCGACGATCAGGAGGTCGGACTGGCGCGGCGTGGCCCGGAAGACGGAGCCGAACCGGTCGAGGTCGTAGCGCGAGGCGCCAGCCTGCATCAGCTCGATCCCGCAGCACGCGGTGGCAAAAAGCAGGTACCACAGGGAGGAACGACGGCCCCAGTTGATGAACTTGTCGGCGCTGCCGACCATGACGACCCCTTCGGGGCTCATCGGTGCATTGGCCGCGAGGCCGCTCTGG
>JANXPS010000067.1 GCA_025357175.1 Deltaproteobacteria bacterium
CCGGCTTCCTGGCCACGGGCGGCGCGCGGCCCGGCCAGGAACTGCTCTCCGCGATGGGCAATGCCCTGGCGCATCGGGGCCCCGACGGATCGGGCGAGTGGCTGTCGTCCGACGGACGCGCGGGGTTGGCGCACCGGCGCCTCGCCATCCTCGACCTTTCCCCCGGCGGAGCCCAGCCCATGGCTTCCGCCGACGGCCGGTTCGTCATCTCCTTCAACGGCGAAGTGTTCAATTACCGGGAGATCCGGGACGAATTGAAAGGACGCGGACACCGCTTCGTCAGCGACTCGGACACCGAAGTGATGCTGGCCGCCTGCCTGGAGTGGGGGCTGGAGGGGGCCGTCTCGCGCTTTATCGGCATGTTCGCCTTCGCGTTGTGGGACGGGCGCGAGAAGACGCTCGCGCTCGTGCGCGACCGGCTCGGCATCAAGCCGCTGTTTCTCGGTCGCGCCCCCGGACTGGTCCTGTTCGCGTCCGAGCTCAAGGGGATCATGGCGTGCTCGGCCTTCCCGCGAGAGGTCGACCGGAGCGCCCTTCAGCACTTCCTGTCGTTCCAGTACGTTCCGGCGCCCCACGCGATCTTCCGCGGAACGGAAAAGGTGATGCCCGGGCACATCGTGACGTTTGCGGCCGACGGGAGCCGGACCGACCGCCGCTACTGGGCGCTCGCCGACCGATGGGACCCCCGGGCGGGGAAGGGACGCAGCGAGGGGGATCTTCTCGATGAGTTGAAGGAGCTGCTCGCGTCCTCGATCCGCTACCGGATGATCAGCGACGTCCCGCTGGGCGCATTCCTCTCCGGCGGCATCGACTCGTCGCTGGTGGTGGCGCTGATGCAGCGCGAAGCGCCCGGGGCGGTCAAGACGTTCTCGATCGGTTTCCGCGATCGGGCGTACGACGAATCCGGCCATGCCAGGGCCGTCGCGGCGCACCTCGGAACCGAGCACCACGAAAAGATCTGCACCGCCGGGGAGGCGCTGTCGCTCGTGCGGAAAATCCCCGACGCCTACGACGAGCCGTTCGCCGATTCTTCGGCGATCCCGACGATGCTCCTTTCGGCATTCACGCGGGAACACGTCACCGTCAGTCTTTCTGGAGACGGCGGCGACGAGCTGTTCTGCGGCTATCCCCGCTACGACTGGATCCGGCTGGCCGGCATGCTCAAGAACATCCCGGCGGCGCTGCGTGTCCCCGCCTGCCACCTCCTGGCCCGCATCCCGAACCACAAGGTGCAAAGAGGCGCGGAGACGCTGCTCCACGACGACAAGGCGCAACTCTATTTCCACACGGTGGGCATCATCGAACGCCGACGGCTGCCCGAGCTGGTTTCCGACGTGGCGGACGATTCCGGCCTGCCCTGGTTCGAAACGTTCCGCGACCCGCGCTGGGGCGGCGTCGAGCAACGGGCGATGGCGACCGACATACTGACCTATCTGCCCGACGACATCCTGGCGAAAGTCGACCGCGCCTCGATGGCGTATTCGCTCGAGGCACGCGTCCCGCTGCTCGACCACCGGATCGTCGAGTTCGCGGCCAGGCTGCCGCTGGCGGTCAAGCGGCGGGGCGGGATGAAGAAATACCTGTTGCGGAAGGCGCTGCACGAGCTCGTCCCGCGCGAACTGGTCGAGCGGCCGAAGATGGGGTTCGGCATCCCGCTGAACCGGTGGCTACGCAACGAGCTCAGGCCGCTGCTCGACGAATACCTTTCGCCCGAGCGGGTGCGCCGGGAGGGTTTCCTGAAACCGGAGGGTGTCAGGCGGCTCGTGGACGAACACCTGTCTGGGGCGCGCGACCATCAGTACCGGGTCTGGGCGCTGCTTGTTTTCGCGATGTGGCGGGAACGCTGGCTGGGTTAAGGCCGCCTCAAAACCTGATCGAATCCCCGTTCCCGAGATAGCTGTCGCTGCGGCTGCCGCCCGATTCATCCGTTGAACAGCGCCTCCCGCGAGGTTGCCGGTACGCCGTGTTGACTTATCGGGGCCGCGCCGTGATGATTGACGGATGCTGCTGAAAATAGAGGACACCGCCAGACTGCTCGACGTCTCCGAAAAAGAGGTCGTCCAGTGGATCCGGAAGGACGGGCTTCCGGCCGCCCTCATCGACGGTCGATACGAGATCAACCGCGTCGAGCTGCTCGAGTGGGCGAACGAAAACGGCGTGGTCATCCCGCCCGACCTGCTCGCCGTCGCCGGCGCCGACAGCACGGTGCTTCCCTCGCTTCGCGCGGCGCTTGCGGCGGGCGGCATCCACTACGACGTGCCGGGCGAGGACAAGGCGTCGGTGCTTCGCCACGTGGTGTCGCTGCTGCCGGTCCCGCCGGGCGTCGACGCCGCTTTCCTGCTCGAGGTGCTTTTCGCGCGGGAAGCGCTGGGCACGACGGCCGTCGGGAACGGGATCGCGATCCCGCACGTCCGCCACCCGATCCTGCTCCACATGGCGACGCCCTCGATCACGCTCTGCTTCCTGCGCACCCCGATCGACTTCGAGGCGCCCGACGGCAAGCCGGTCCGCATCCTGTTCACGCTGACGACGCCCACGGTGCGCAGCCACCTGCACCTGCTCTCCCGCCTCGCCTACGCGCTGCGCGACCCGGCCTTCAAGGCGGCGCTCGAGCAGCCGGACAACGCCGCGGGGATCCTGGCAGCGCTCGACTAGCAGACCGCATTTCCCGCCGCGCTAGAAGCTGAGCAACACCACGAGCGTCACGAGAGTGTAAAGGATGTAGAGGTGGAGATGGCCGTGCTGCGTCTTCCGGACGCCCACCAGCTTCGAATAGGCCTTCTCGAGCAGCGGCAGGTAGACCAGTTCCAGCACGGCTTCGGGAATATGGCTTCGAAAGCGCGATCCGCCGGGAAACAGCCCCTCGACCGGCTTGCTCTCCCGGTGCGGATGCAGGACTCCCTCGAAAATGCCCACCACCATCCCGGCGAACGAAGAGGCGCTGTATTGCATGCGGGCCGTCGGCGCGATGTAGCCGCAACTCCAGGTCGCGTCCGCGGCCGCCCCCTCCGCCCGTATCCGGCGCAGCAGCAGCCACCCGGAGGCGGCGGCGAGCGCCACAAGAAAAAGATTGAGCGCGGCGATCCAGCCGAGCGGCGCAACCGAAGCGAGGGTCCCGCCCGATCCGGCGAGCGACGGCCGCCAGGCAAGCACCGCGTTGTCGAGCATCCGGGCCACCGACATCGGCGCGAAGCCGATCGCGGCGCAGACGAGGGCGAGAAGCGCCATCGGCGCCACCATTTCCCGCGGTTCCGGGTGGGCTTCTCCCGAATGCGGCCGGCGGGGTTCCCCGAGGAAAACGACCCCGTACACCTTGACGAAACAGGCGGTCGCGAGGCCGCCGATCAGCGCGAGCGCCGGAGCGGACAGCGCCGAAAAAGCCGCCGTGGACATGTCGCGGGACAGCGCTCCCCTGAACAGCCCCAGGTAGATCAGCAGTTCGCTTATGAAGCCGTTCAGCGGCGGAAGACCGCAGATCGCCACCGCGCCCACGAGGAAGAAGACGGCCGTCCACGGCACGCGCCGCGCGAGCCCCCCCATCCGGTCGATCTCCCGGGTGCCCGCGGCGTGGATTGCGGAGCCGGCGCAAAGGAACAGCAGCGCCTTGAATGTCGAGTGGTTGACGACGTGGAGCAGCGCGCCCGCCATGCCGAGCAGCGCGAGGGCGCCGTTGCCGGTGGCCTGCCCGATCAGCGCGACGCCGATTCCCATGAAGATGATCCCGACGTTCTCGATGCTGTGGTAAGCCAGCAGCCGTTTCAGGTCGTGCTGCGCGATCGCGAAGGCGACGCCGAAAACGCCGGAGACGACGCCGAACAGCAGCAGCGCGATCCCCCACCAGGCCGGGACGGCGAAGAAGAAGGAAAGGGTCCGGACCAGCCCGTAGACGCCGACCTTGAGTATCACGCCCGACATGATGGCGGAGACGTGGCTCGGGGCGTTCGCGTGCGCCGACGGAAGCCAGATGTGGAACGGCATCAGCCCCGCCTTCAGCCCGAAGGCGACGAGGGCGACCGGGAACAGGATTGCCGGCAAATCGCCCGCGGCGGAAATCGAACCGGCGGCGGGGAACAGGAACGACCCCGATGCGCCCGCAAGCATCGCGAAGAGCGCGAACAGCGCCAGGGTGGATACGTGCGTGGTGACCATGTAGAGAAGGCCCGCCTCCCGCACCGCCGCTTGGTCGTCCTCGGTCGTCAGGACGAACCAGGCCGAAAGGGCCATGATCTCCCAAGCGAACAGGAAGAGGATGGCGTCGCGCGCCAGGAGGACCCAGGCCATCGACCCGGTCAGCAACCCGAGGAACAGCGTCAGCTTTCGGACAGTTCGGGGATTTCCGGACGCCGGCCAGTACCGGAGCCCGTAGACGGCGCAGCAGCCGGAGACGAGGAATAAGGGGATGAGGAACAGGGCGGAGAGCGGGTCGAGCGCCGCTTCCATCGGACCGAACGGCAGCGTCCACATGAGGATGAACGACTCGGTCTCCCCGGACAGGAGCGTCGCGATCGCGGAACCGACGCCCAGCAGGGCGGAAAACGTCAGCACGACGACGGACAGCTTCTGCCCTTTCGCGGCGGAAAGCGCCGGGAACAGCATCGGCGCCCCCGACAGGGCGGCCAGCAGGGAAGCGATGATCAGAAGCGTTCCGGGCGCGAGCATGCCCACCTCTTCCATTTCCATCGTGAA
Organism: Deltaproteobacteria bacterium; assembly: GCA_025357175.1. Lineage (GTDB taxonomy): Bacteria > Desulfobacterota > Deferrimicrobia > Deferrimicrobiales > Deferrimicrobiaceae > JANXPS01. Next base: position 4,687 of record JANXPS010000067.1, read on the forward strand.
AACAGCCGTGAACCGTTTGGAAATGTTGCCGAACTCGCCGAAATAATATAACATTTCGCCTGGAGATGCGCCGATGATTTTCGATTCGGGGATTTTCCCCGACCCTGTGATATGCCTTTGCGCGGCGGCAGGGACGATCGCGCTGTCCGGATTCCCCGGCCTTTTTCTTTCCCGAAGCCCCGGAACGGGGCAACGCGTCGCCGCCCTGCTGTCGGTCCTTGCCTCCCTGACCGGCCTTGCGGCGGCCGTCGGACTGTTGCTCGTCCCGCGCTCGGAAACGTGGCTCCTCGACTGGAACCTGCCGTTCGGCCCCTGCGAACTTGCGGCCGACCCCCTGTCGGCGCTGTTCCTGATCCCCGTATTCCTCATATGCGGCTGCGGCTCCCTCTACGCCCTGGCCTATTGGCCGGGCGAGGCAAACCGCCGGACCGAGCCGGCGCTGACCTTTTTCTTCGGCCTCCTTTCCGCATCGATGGCATTTCTCCTGCTGGCCAGGAACGGCGTGCTGTTCCTCTCGGCCTGGGAGATCATGGCGATCTCGGGCTGGTTCCTGCTGGTCACCGAACACCGGGAAACGGAGGTCCGCAAGGCGGGGATCGTCTATCTCGTCGCCACCCACACGGGCACCGTCGGGCTGTTCATCCTGTTCGCGCAGCTTCGGGCCGCAACCGGAACCTTCGTCTTCCCCCCGCTTCACTCGCTCGATCCGGCTGCCGGCGCCTCGGTCATGTTCCTGGCCGCCCTGATCGGGTTCGGCGCGAAGTCGGGGCTGATGCCGTTCCACATCTGGCTCCCCTCCGCCCACGCCAACGCCCCGAGCCACGTCTCCGCGCTCCTGTCGGGCGTCATGCTCAAGATGGGCGTTTACGGAATGCTGCGAACCCTCTTCTTCTTCCGGGCTCCCCTGCCGTGGTGGGGGATCCTCCTCCTCGTCCTCGGCGGCGCCTCGACGGTGCTCGGAATCGTCTTCGCCTCCGCGCAGCGCGACGTGAAGCGGTTGCTCGCCTGCAGCAGCATCGAGAATATCGGCATCATCTATCTCGGGATCGGCGCCGGGGTCTACGCCACCGCGACGGGAAACGCGCCCCTCGCGCTTCTGTGTCTCGCAGGCGCGCTGCTCCACGCGCTCAACCACAGCCTCTTCAAGCCGCTCCTGTTCCTCGGATCCGGCGCGATCATCCACGCCGCCGGCACGCGCGAGCTCGACCGGATGGGCGGGCTGTCCCGGCGTCTCCCGTGGACCTCGGCCTTCTTCCTCGTCGGCTCCGTGGCGATCTGCGGCCTTCCGCCGCTGAACGGCTTCGCGGGCGAGTTCCTCCTCTACTTCTCCTTCCTGTCCGAGGCGAGGTCCGCGCCGGTCCCCTGGATGGCGCTGCTCGCCCCGCTGCTGGCGCTCGCGGGCGGAATCGCGGTCGCTTCCTTCGTGAAGGCGTACGGGGTCGCGTTCCTCGGCGCCCCCCGGACCCAAAAAGCCGCCCGGGGGCACGAATCGAAATGGCCGATGCTCGCCCCCATGGCGCTTCTCGCGTTCCTGTGCATCCTGTTCGGCGTCTATCCGCAGCCGCTGGTGCGCCTGGCGGAATCGGCGGCCGGAAGCGTCCTGCCGTGGCCCATCGTCCCCGAATGGCGCGTCGCCTCGCGGATTCCCCTCGAGTTCCTGACCGGAGTCTGGGCATTTCTGCTGGGCGGCTGTCTCCTCGCGGGCATCCTGTACTTCCGCCGCATCCGGGCGCTGCCCGTTGCCGCGAGCGAAACATGGGGGTGCGGCTACCTCGCGCCCACGCCCCGGATGCAATACACCGGCGCCTCCTTTTCCGAAATACTGACCGGCCTCTTCGCGGGCGCTGTTCGCCCCTCCGAAAACGTGCCGGCGATCGAGGGGCCTACGCCCCACGCGTCGCACTACCGTTTTTCCCCGACCGAATCGCTGCTTGAACGCGGGATTCTTCCTGCGCTCTCGTGGGTCGCCGGCTCCTTCTCCCTGCTCCGGCGGTTCCAGCACGGCCAGATGAACGTGTACATGCTCTATATCTTCGTCACCCTTTTCCTGCTCATGATATGGGTACCGTAATGGCTGCCATCGTCGACATGGTCGTCCACCTGCTGCTCGTAATCCTGATGCCCCCTTTGCTGCTCGGGGTCATCGGGAAGACCAAGGCGCTGTTCGCGGGTCGGGTCGGCGCCCCTTTCCTCCAGCCTTACCACGACATCATCCGGCTGTTCCGCAAGGGCTCCGTCTTCAGCCGCACCACGACCTGGCTGTTCCGGGCGGGCCCGGTCGTGACGCTCGCGGCCACCGCGACCGCGGCGCTGCTGATCCCGTTCGGCAACCACGAGGCGCCCGTTTCCTTCGCAGGCGACGCAATCCTGTTCGCATACCTGTTCGGGCTGGGCCGCTTCTTCACGACGGTCGCAGCCCTCGACACCGGATCCAGCTTCGAGGGAATGGGTGCCGCGCGCGAGGTCACTTTCTCCTGCCTGGCCGAGCCCGCGCTCTTCTTCGCCCTCGTCACGCTCGCCCGGGTGAGCGACAGCCTTTCCCTCTCGACCATGCTCACGCGCGTGTCGGCCGACATCTGGATCGGGGAGGGCGCCTCGATGCTGCTGCTGCTCAGCGGACTCTTCATCGTCCTTTTGTCCGAGAACTGCCGGATTCCGTTCGACGATCCGAACACCCACCTCGAGCTGACGATGATCCACGAAGTGATGGTGCTCGACCACAGCGGTCCCGCTTTCGGCTGCATCCTCTACGGCGCCGCGATGAAGCTGTTCCTGCTCGGCGCGTTCTTCATGAACGTCGCCCTTCCGTTCAAGAGCGGATCCGCGGCAGGCGACTGGGCATTTTTCATCTTCTCGATGATCGCCCTCGCGGTCGCGGTCGGGGTGGTCGAATCCGTCATGGCGAGGCTCCGCCTGGTCCGGATTCCGCAGCTGCTCGTCGCGGCCACGGTCCTGACCGCATTCTCGATGCTGCTGATCCTCAGATAGGTGGTGGAATGAATTCGCTGGCCGACCAGTTGCTCGTGCTCGTCATGCTCATCAACTTCGTGGTGCTGGGCTCAAGCCGCCTCGCGTTCTGCATCCAGGCGGTGGCCGCACAGGGCGTCATCCTCGGACTTCTGCCGGGCATCATCCACCCCTTTTCCTGGCACCTGGCGGGGATCACCGCCTGCATCCTGCTCGCGAAGGGGCTGATCATCCCCTGGCTCATCAACGACGCGACCCGCAAGGCCCAGATCAAGCGGGAGGTCGAGCCCTTCGTCGGCTACGTGACCACGCTGCTGCTCGGCGCGGTCTTCACGGCGATGGCTTTCGTCTTCGCGGAACGGCTTCCGCTGGCGCCCGCCCACAAGGACCTGCTGGTGGTCCCGGCCTCCATCGCCACCCTCCTGACCGGCTTCCTCGTGCTGACCACGCGTCGCAAGGCCATCTCCCAGGTCATCGGCTACCTGGTGCTCGAAAACGGGATCTTCATCTTCGGGCTCCTCTTGACCGAGGCGATGCCCGTGATGGTCGAGGCCGGGGTGCTGCTCGACCTGCTGGTCGGCATCTTCGTGATGGGCATCGTGATCAACCAGATCAGCCACGAGTTTTCCACGATCGACACGTCGCTGCTCAGCGCCCTGAAAGAGGAGTCGTAACTTGCTGTACGCGTTCGTCCTCTTTCCGCTGGTCGGCGCCCTCGCCGCCTGGGTGATCCCATCCCAGCGACTGCGTCCGCGGATTCTACCCGTGGTCGGGGCGGTCCACCTGGCGATCACGCTCGCCGTCCTGGCCGATACCCCCCCCCTGTCGCCGGAAGGGTGGGTCGGGCTCGATCCGCTCGGGAAGATCGTGCTGCTGAGCATCAGCCTCCTGTTCCTCGCGTGCGCGGTCTACGCGGTCGGCTACCTCGCCTACCGGCAGGAGCGCTCGAACCGCGTTCTCTGCATGGGCGTCCTGGTCTGCCTCTCCGCGATGACGCTGGTCACGATGTCCCGCCACCTGGGGCTGCTATGGGTCGCGCTCGAGACGACCACCGTTTCGATGGCGCCGCTGGTCTACTTCAACAAGAACGCCCGCTCCATCGAGGCGACCTGGAAATACCTGCTCATCTGCTCGGTCGGCATCGCGCTGGCGCTGCTCGGGCTGTTCTTCCTCGCCTACTCCACGATCGTGGCCGGGCAGATCGAACCGACGCTGCTGCTCGACCCGCTGATCGCATCCGCCGGGAAGCTTCATCCCGCGTGGCTCCACGCCGCCTTCATCTTCCTGCTGGTCGGCTTCGGCTCCAAGATGGGACTGGCGCCGCTGCACACATGGAAACCCGACGCCTACGGCGAGGCGCCGGGGCTGGTCGGCGCGCTCCTGTCGGGGGGATTGGTCAACTGCGCCTTCCTGGCGGTGCTGCGCGTCTACCAGATCTGCGCCGCGTCGGGCGCCGAGCTGGTCTTCTTCCGGAACGCGCTCATGGCGCTCGGATTCGTCTCGATGGCGTTCGCCGCGGTCTTCATGGTGCGGCAGACCGACTTCAAGCGGATGCTCGCCTGGTCGAGCGTCGAGCACGTCGGAATCCTGGCCGTCGCGCTCGGGCTGGGGAAGGGCGCGTTGTTCGGCGCGCTGTTCCACGTCCTCAACAACGGGCTGTCCAAGGGAGTGCTGTTCCTCTCCTCGGGCAACATCCATCGGTCCTACAACAGCAAGACCACCGACGTCGTGCGGGGCGCCCTGCGGCGGCTGCCCTGGTCCGGGGCGCTCTTCCTCGCGGGCTTCATCGCGATCACCGGTTCGCCGCCCTTCTCGCCCTTCCTGAGCGAGTACCAGATCGTCTCCAGCGCGTTCATGCAGGGCAGCGGACGGGCGGGCGCGGCGTTCCTGCTGCTGCTGGCGGTCGTCTTCATCGGGATGGCCTCGACGGTCCTGCCGCTCGTCCTGGGCGATCCCCCGAAAGAGCTCCAGGCAAGCGAATACCGCGAACGCTTCCTCACCGTCGGGCCGCCCCTGTTCCTGATGGGAATCATCCTGATGCTGGGGGTCTGGATCCCCGAACCGCTCCTGGTTCTCCTTCGCGACGGGGCCGCGCTTCTGGAGGCGACGCGATGATGCGCGGGATGGGCATACTCGGGAACGGGACGGCTCTGCCGCTCGACGAAATTCCGGTCGTCGCCCCGGACCGCTTTTTCACGCAGGTGCCTGATGCGCTTGCCGGCGGGCTGCGCCTCGCGTCGTTCTTCGGCGCTTCGGCCGATGGCGGTCAGACCGCCCTTTATGCCGTTTTCGCCTCCAAGGCGGAAGGCACCCTCGGCGTCGTATCGACGCGCGTGAACGACTCGTTCCCGTCGCTTTCGCGACGCTTTCCGCAACTTTCGCTCTTCGAACGGGAGATCGCCGAGCAGTTCGGCGTCGTCCCGGCCGGCCACCCGTGGTTCAAGCCGCTCCGGTTCCATCGGGCATGGACTCCCGGACGCGACGCGTGGGAACGCCCCGAAAACGCCGACATCCCGGCCGGCGTCATGGACTATTACCGGGTCGAGGGCGAGGAGGTGCACGAGGTCGCTGTCGGGCCGGTGCACGCGGGGATCATCGAACCGGGTCACTTCCGGTTCCAGTGCCACGGTGAGCACGTGTTCCACCTCGAGATATCGCTCGGTTACCAGCATCGGGGAATCGAGCGGCAGACGATCGGCGGGCCGCACCCGAAGACTCCCTACATGATGGAAACGGCGGCGGGCGACACCACCGTCGGCCACATGCAGGCGTACTGCATGGTGATCGAGGCGCTCTCGGGATGTCCGGCGCCGGCCCGCGCCGAGGCGCTTCGCGGAATCGCCCTCGAGTTCGAGCGGCTGGCCAACCACGTCGGCGACCTGGGCGCCATCGCGGGCGACATCGGCTACCTGCCCACCGCCTCGTTCTGCGGAAGAATCCGGGGCGACATCCTCAACCTGACCGCCGTCCTGTGCGGAAGCCGGTTCGGACGCGGCCTCGTCCGGCCGGGGGGCACCGGATTCGACTGCGAACCGGCGATGGTCGAAGAGCTTCTCCAGCGGATCGCCGGGATTCGCAACGACCTCTCCAACGCCGTGTCGCTGTTGTGGAATACACCGTCGGTCATGGCCCGCCTCGAAAACACCGGCACCCTCGCGGCGGAAAGCGCCCGGGAACTGGGGATGGTCGGGCCCGCGGCGCGCGCGTGCGGACTCAACCGGGACGTGCGGCGCGACCACCCCTTCGGAATCTACCGGATGGCGCAGATTCCGGTGGCCACCGCCCACCATGGGGACGTCTGCGCCCGGACGATGGTGCGCTGGACGGAGTGCGAAAAATCGTTCGATTTCGTGGAAGAGCTTCTCCGGCAACTGCCGGGGGGAATCGTCTGGAAAACCCCTGGGCCACTGGCGGAGAACCGGCTGTCGGTCGCGCTGACCGAAGGCTGGCGCGGCGAAATCTGCCACGTGGCCATGACGGACGGGGTTGGCCGCTTCTCCCGTTACAAGATCACCGACCCTTCGTTCCACAACTGGCCCGGACTCGCCCTGGCGCTCCGGGGACAGCAGATCTCCGACTTCCCGCTCTGCAACAAGAGCTTCAACCTCTCCTACTGCGGATTCGACCTGTGACCAATCGCCTGATGATGGATCATCTGGTATCCCCTCCCCCCATTCGGGTGACGTACCGGATTTCCGTCTCGCACCGAGAGCGTCGATGCGCCGCGCCGGCAAGACGCGCGACTGAGGCGTACTTTCAAGTACGGCGCAAGATGCGCAACGCAGCCGGAGGGGATGCAGCGGCGGTCGAATGCGACCGGAATTGGGGGAGGGGGTACTAGATGATCCGGGCTATATTGGCGCGCCTCAAGCAGGGGCACCGGACGATGGACTACCCCCGGGTACCGATCGCGCTGCCGCCCCGCTTCCGCGGCTATCCGCGTCTTGACTCCTCCCTTTGTCCGGAAAAGTGCCGGGCATGCACCGACGCCTGCCCGTACGGCGCGATCACCCGCGACCCGCGCCTGCGCCTCGACATGGGCAAATGCCTGTTCTGCCCCGAATGTACCCGGGCATGCCCGCACGGCGCCATCGCCTTCGGCAACGACGCGCGCCTTTCGGCGAATCGCCGGGACGAGCTGGTGATCGACGGGGAGGAGGAACGAAGGATGGCGGCGGCGATGGGCAGGGAACTGCTCTCCCTGTTCGGCCGCTCGATCAAGTTCCGCGAGGTGAGCGCGGGGGGCTGCAACGCCTGCGAGGCCGATACCAACGTCCTTTCGACGGTCGGCTGGGACCTGGGCCGCTTCGGCATCCAGTTCGTCGCCGGGCCGCGGCACGCCGACGGGCTCTGGATCACCGGGCCGGTGTCGCAGAACATGAAAGAGGCGGTGCTCAAGACCTGGGAGGCGATTCCCGCGCCGAAGATCGTCGTTGCGTGCGGTGCCTGCGCGATCGCGGGCGGCCCCTTCGCGGGCTCGACCGAGGCATGCGGGGGGATCGAGGGGATCCTGCCGGTCGACCTCTACATCCCGGGATGCCCGCCCCACCCGCTGACCATCCTGGACGGCTTGCTGAGGCTTCTGGGGAAGATCAGGAAACCCTGAGGATCGACGGGGCGGAAGGATCAGCCGGCAACGTCCGCCCGATGCGCCATCCCGTCTCGCCCGCGTCGGCCAGCGCCGACATCAGCCTGTCGGCACGCTCCTCGGGCACGAACATCAGCAGGCCGCCCGAAGTCTGCGGGTCCGCGAGCAACAGTTTCAGCGCCTCGGGAACCTTCCCGTCGAAAGCGACCTTCTGACCCAATCCCGACAGCATTTCCCGCGTTCCGGCCGGGATCGGCCGAAAGCCGAACCACCGGTGAAGCAGCGCCGCGCCCGGAACGGGCCGCCCCGAAATCCGGGGGAGCGTCTTCGTCGCGAGCAGTTCCACGGCTCCGGGCAGCACCGGCACCGCCGGATAATCGAGTTCGGCGCGCACCCCGCTCGCGTCGAGCACCTCAAAGAGGTGTCCCAGCAAACCGTAACCGCTGACGTCGGTGGCGGTGCTGATCCCGACCTCCCGCCCCGCGCGTCCCGCGGCCGCGTTAAGCCGCAGCATCGACCGGACTGCAGCCTCGGCCACCGCCTCGGACGCGATGCGCCACTTGATCCCGGTCGCCACGACGCCGGTTCCGAGCGGCTTGGTCAGGACGATCACGTCGCCGGGCTTCGCCCCGCTGTTTCGCCAGATTGCCCCCGGGTTGACGCTCCCGGTCACCGACAGTCCGAACTTGGGTTCCCTGTCGCGGACGGTATGGCCGCCGACGATGCAGATTCCCGCTTCCTTCGCCTTGTCGGCCGCGCCGGCCATGACGTCGGCCAGCATCGGGAACGTCCCGGCGTCGCCCGGGAAAGCCGCGATCGCCAGCGCGAAAAGCGGTTCGCCCCCCATCGCGTAGACGTCCGAAAGCGAATTGGCGGCCGCGATGGCGCCGTACTGGTACGGATCGTCGACGATCGGCGTGAAGAAGTCGAGCGTGGACACCAGGGCGAGATCGTCCGAAAGCGAGTACACGGCGGCATCGTCGGCCTGGGAATTGCCGACCAGCACCCGTGGATCATCGACCGGCGGGAGCGCTGAAAGTATCCGGGCAAGGGACCCCTGCCCCACTTTCGACGCTCAACCCGCGCAGGACGAGAGATGCGTCAGGAAGATCCGCTTCCGGTCACTCATCTCGCAAGAACCTCCTTTCACCCGGCGAGAGCCGGCGGACTAACAGCGTTACGGACAGGGTACCACCAATCGGTCTCCGCCAGGCAACCCTTCCGAAAACGCCAATGAAATCATGAGCGTCTCCAAATACTGTATACAATAAAACTACGTTACTTTTTTCTTGACTCCCTCCTTGCCTTCCGGTAAAAATGGTGCCATAGTTTTGGAGAGTAAAACTTCATTTCCACGAGGGGAGGTGGTCACCGGCAGCCGGGCACACGAGAACGATGGGTTTACCTGGCAGGCAACCACTCACGGCAGCTTACGGAATAATCCCGAAAGGAGAAATGCATGACACCCGCAACGCTCCAACATTTTGATAGAGGAGGAACAAGATGAGCAAGAATGCCCACCAAATCCTCGAAGACCCCGAATTCAAGGCGCTGAAATCCCAGAAAGACACCATTTCCGCCATCCTGACGATCGTCGAACTGGTGCTCTATTTCGGCTTCATCGCGCTCGTCGCCTACAACAAGCCGTTCCTCGCGCAGAAACTGTCCGACGATGCGGCGATGACCATCGGCATTCCGATCGCCATCGGCGTGATCGTGCTGTCATGGGTGCTGACCGGCGTCTACATCTTCTGGGCGAACAGCAAATACGACGTCATGGTCAAGAACGTTAAAGACCGGGTCGGGGGGTGATCGAATATGCAACCTGAAGTCCAATCCGTTATCGGCACGCTGAGCCCCATCGCAGTTCTCGCCTTCGGCCTGTTCGTCCTGGGCACGCTGGGCATCACCTACTGGGCCGCCAAGCAGACCAAGACCGCCAGCCAGTTCTACGCTGCGGGCGGCGGCATCACCGGCTTCCAGAACGGGCTCGCGCTCGCGGGCGACTACATGTCGGCCGCGTCGTTCCTCGGGATCGCCGGCCTCGTGTCCACCAAGGGCTACGACGGCCTCATCTACTCGGTGGGCTGGCTCGTCGGCTGGCCGATCGTCATGTTCCTCATCTCCGAACCGCTCCGCAACCTCGGGAAGTACACCTTCTCCGACGTCGTCGCCTTCCGGCTGCAGCACCGGCCGATCAAGACCGCTGCCGCCATCGGCTCGCTGATCACGGTCATCTTCTACCTGATCGCCCAGATGGTCGGCGCCGGCACGCTCATCAAGCTGATGTTCAACCTGCCCTACGAACTGGCGCTCGTCCTCGTCGGCACGCTGATGATCTGCTACGTGCTCTTCGGCGGCATGCTCGCCACCACCTGGGTCCAGATCATCAAGGCGTGCCTGCTCCTCGGCGGCGCCACGATCCTCGTCTTCATGGCCATGTCGAAGCTCGGCTTCAGCTATCCCGAGCTGTTCAACCAGGCCTCGAAGCTTCCGACCGTCCCGGGTCTCCCCGACGGCCAGAAGTTCCTCGAGCCGGGCGGCCTCGTCACAAGCCCGATCGAGGCGTTCTCGCTGGGCCTCGCCCTCATGTTCGGCACCGCCGGCCTGCCGCACATCCTCATGCGCTTCTTCACGGTGCCCGATGCCAAGCAGGCGCGCAAGTCGGTGTTCATCGCGACGGGCTTCATCGGCTACTTCTACATCCTCACCGTCACCATCGGCTTCTCCGCCGCGGTGCTCGTCGGCCGCAACGTCATCATCGGCATCGACAAGGGCGGCAACATGGCCGCGCTCGCGCTCGCCGAAAATCTCGGCGGTGCCATGTTCCTCGGCTTCCTCGCCGCGGTCGCCTTCGCGACCATCCTCGCGGTCGTCGCCGGCCTGACGCTCGCGGGCGCCTCGGCGCTGTCGCACGACCTCTACGTCGGCGTCTTCCGCCACGGCGTCTCCTCCGAAAAGGAAGAGATGAAAGTCGCCAAGGGCGCCACGGTCGGCCTCGGCATCACCGCCGTGCTGCTCGCGCTCGCCTTCAAGGGGCAAAACGTCGCCTTCATGGTCGGTCTCGCCTTCGTCGTCGCGGCCAGCGCCAACTTCCCGGCGCTGATCATGTCGATCACGTGGAAGCGCTTCACCACGGCCGGCGCGGTCGCCAGCATCTACACCGGGCTCATCCTGGCCGTCGGGCTGATCGCCTTCTCCCCGACCGTCTACGAGGAAGTGTTCCAGGGGGCGGCGTTCAAGGACGCCGCTGCGGCAGCCGCCAAGGTCACCATGATCGAGAAAATCGCCAAGGACCCGGTCAAGTCGCTTGCGGACCTCCAGGTCAAGGTCGAGAAGCTTCGCGGCAAGGTCGCCAACCCGGCCCTCAACCCCGACAAGCTCAAGGAAGCCCAGAAGGATCTCGCGGGCGCCGAGGGCAACATCAAGATGATCACCGACAACACGCTCATGGCGACGCTCGACGCCGCCAAGGCCAAGAAGGCCGAGACCGAATCCGGCATCACGCGGGCTCCCTACAAGATGAAGAACCCGGGCGTCTACTCGATGGGGGGCGCGTTCCTCATGGGCATCCTCGTTTCCCTCTTCAAGCGTGAAGAGGAAGCCGAGATCAAGTTCGAAGCCGAGAAGGTCCGTACCTACATCGGCATCGGCGCGGAAGGCGCAGCCAGCCACTAAGCGTCAACCGCAACAGCCACGAAACGCGACGGCCGGGAGGGCAACCTCCCGGCCGTTCGCGTTTGGCTGTCATTCGCGGAAACGCGTCAACCGACACCCCGATTATTTCCTCGTAACGCGGCGGGACCGGACGGTCTCGGCCAATGGCTCCCGGCTAGCGCCACGCGGGGGCCCCTTCCCGGGGGACGACTTGCCGGCCCATCCCTGGCCCGTCTGCGTCTCCATACCCCTCGCGGCCCCATCCATGGTGCCTAAACCTGCTCGGGGCACAGGCCCCCGTCCAGGGACCCCCGCTTAGGCGTACGCCGGGGAGCGTGTAAGCCTCGGTGAACGGGAGCGGACCGCTTCTTCGTGACAGGGCAACGTGCTCCGCGTGAGGACCGCGCCCGGTTCTCCGCTTCGCAACCTCCGTTCACTTGGCATCCATGCCAAGTTCTCTGCCATGTCCCTCGCTTTCGCCATCCAGCTTCGCGAGGGCCATAAGGCCGCCGAATGAACCGGCAATCCAAACGGCTCAATTCATTGGCCGAGCACGGCAAGCAAGGTTCCGTGGAATTGGATCCGATCGAGAATCCGGCAATACGGTGTCAGGATCTTGCCCTTGTCATCATCACGGCATTCCGCCTGGACCGCCTTCGGGAAATCTTCCCCGTAACCTTCGGTCGCCGTGCTTCGTTTCCCGGGGTTGGCCGTTCGGGTTCCCGCACTATCGGGCAGCCATATTGGTCTCGCGGAGCCAGGATGGCGGGAGCGAGACCAATGGCAGTGACAGCGTGCATGGATGCACGCCGAGCGAAGGTTGCGTGCGGGAAAACCGGGCGGCCCATTGCACGGAGCACGATGCCCGGCGTGAGGCGTAGCGCGGGGTGTCCCCTGAGGAGGCGTGTCCCCCGAGCGTTGTGAAGTGCCATGGATGGCACCGCGCGCGGGGAACCGAGGTGCCGCGAAGGAATGGATTCCTGAGCAAGCCGTCCGATCGAAGGGGATACCCCGCTACGCCGGAAAGCCGGGTGTTGCGGTTCTTTGCGGGGCACGCGGAGACGGGAACGAAACCGGCGCAGA
>JANXPS010000080.1 GCA_025357175.1 Deltaproteobacteria bacterium
CGTTCAAGAACTATTTCACCGATCCGGAGCAGGCCGAGACGGGCATCATGCTGGTGCTGGCCGAAAAGAAGGTCGCCGACTACGAGCTGACCGCCCGCGCCCGGGACGGCAAGGAAACGGTCGTGTCCGTCAATGCGACCACCTTCTACGACCGGGACCGCAAGCTGCAGGGCGTGTTCGCCGCGGCGCGCGACGTCACCGAGCGCAAGCGGCTGGACCAGGTGCTTCATGAAAAGAACATCGAGCTCGAGAGCGCCCGGTCGCTGGCCGAAAAGGCCAACCTCGCCAAGTCGGATTTCCTGTCCAGCATGAGCCACGAACTGCGAAGCCCACTCAACGCCATCCTCGGGTTCGCCCAGTTGATGGAATCCGATTCTCCGGCGCCGACGCCCGCCCAGAAAGAAAGCATCGACCAGATTCTCCAGGCGGGATGGCATCTCCTGAAGCTGATCAACGAGATCCTCGACCTCGCGAAGGTCGAGTCCAGGCAGGTACCCCTGTCCGAGGAGCCGGTGTCGCTGGCCGAGGTCATCCTCGAATGCCAGGGCATGATCGAGCCGCAGGCGCAGCAGCGCGGCATCGGCATGCGCTTTCCCCGGTTCGACCTGCCCTATTTCGTCATGGCCGACCGGACCCGCCTGAAGCAGGTCCTCATCAACCTGCTTTCCAACGCCATCAAGTACAACCTCGACCAGGGGACGGTCGAGGTGGACTGTACCGAGAGTTCACCCGGACGCATTCGCGTGAGCATCCGCGATACCGGCGCGGGTCTCGCCCCGGAACAGGTGTCGCAACTGTTCCAGGCGTTCAACCGCCTCGGGCAGGAGGCGGGGGGCGAGGAAGGGACGGGCATCGGCCTCGTGGTGGCCAAGCGACTGGTCGAACTGATGGGGGGATCGATCGGGATGGAAAGCGCCGTCGGCGAGGGGAGCGTGTTCTGGTTCGAACTGCTCTCGGCCGCCGAACCGCACTACTCCATCGATGCCGGCGACGAAGCGGCGTCGGCCCTTCCGCACGTGCCTCGCGGGGCGCGCCAGCACACCCTGCTCTACGTCGAGGACAACCCGGCGAACCTGAAACTGGTCGAGCAGATCATCGCCCGCCACCCCGACATCCGCCTGCTGACCGCCGTGAACGGAAACAGCGGCATCGAAATCGCGCGTCTGTCCCGCCCCGACGTGATCCTGATGGACATCAACCTGCCCGACATCAACGGGTTCGAGGCCTTGAAGATCCTGCGCTCCGACCCGGCAACGGCGCGAATCCCGGCCATCGCCGTCAGCGCGAACGCCATGCCGCTCGACGTCGAGAAGGGGCTCGAAGCCGGGTTCTTCCGCTATATCACCAAGCCCATCAACGTCAACGACTTCATGCAGGCGCTGGACGTGACGCTCGAATTCGCGGGGCAGCAGGCCGCCCGGACACCCTCATAAGGGAGAAACTCAATGATTACCCCGACCGATATCCTGAAAGCCCGGATCCTGATCGTCGACGACGATCAGTCCGACGCCTTTCTGCTCGAGCGGATCCTGGGCGGCGCCGGCTATACCTCGGTTTCGTCCACGACGAATCCGGTCGAGGTCTGCGAACTCCACCGCGTGAACCGCTACGGCCTGATCCTGCTCGATCTCCTGATGCCCGGGATGGACGGATTCGAAGTGATGGAGAAGCTGAAGGAAATAGAGCCGGAGGGCTACCTTCCGGTGCTCGTCATCACCGCGCAGCCCGACCACAAGTTGCGGGCGCTCCGGGCCGGGGCGAAGGATTTCATCAGCAAGCCGTTCGAACTGGCCGAGGTGCTGGCGCGAGCGCACAACATGCTGGAAGTCCGCCTGCTGGTCGCCGGCCTGCAGGAGGCGCTCGAGAAAGTGAAACTGCTGAGCGGCCTGCTGCCGATCTGCGCCTGGTGCAAGAAGATCCGTGACGACCAGGGCTACTGGAATGCGATCGAGCACTACATCAGTCAGCATTCGGAAGCCGAGTTCACGCACGGAATCTGTCCCGACTGCCGGAAGAAATACGACGAGGAGAATCCGGGCAGGAATCGCTGAGGATTCAGCGGCCTTTCGTTTCCCCGCCCTCTTCTTGCCGGGAGGAAAGTTCCGTCATCAACGTCCGGTAGACCACCCGGTCCTCCTCCCGCTTCGGATAACTGAAGATCTGGACCTTGGCCGGCAGCCCCTTCCGGGTGTCGAGGAACAGCTCGGTGATCACCCCTTCCGATGCGCGGTTGCACTCCTCGAGATGGTTCCGGTACCGGTCCTGGCTTCCCGGGGAAACGAACGCGTCGAAAGGCATGCCCATCAATGCCCCGCGTTCCGTTCCCAGCATCGCGGCGCCCGACAGGTTGACTCCCCGGATGATCCCTTTTTCGTCGAGGTCGATGGCGGCGACGGGGGCGAAATCGTAAAAGTAGGCCCCCTGCGATTTCCGGCTGCTTGCGGCCGCCTCCTGCTCCCGGACATGCAGTTCCTCGAGTGTCTTTTCCTG
>JANXPS010000081.1 GCA_025357175.1 Deltaproteobacteria bacterium
CGACGGGCCGATGTTGATGATCATCGGCCCGTCGCATCCGGCGACCCATGCGACGCTCCGGTTCATCACAGAGCTCGACGGCGAAACCATACTCAAGCTCGAGCCCGAGTTCGGCTACCTGCACCGGGGGTTCGAGAAGGAGTGCGAGGCGTCGACCTGGACGCAGGTCGTGCCCTACACCGACCGCCTGAATTACGTATCCCCGCTTGCCAACAACATCGGTTACGCGATGGCGGTCGAGAAACTGTGCGGCATCCAGGTCACCGAACGGTGCCAGTATCTTCGCGTCATCCTGTGCGAGCTCAACCGCATCATGGACCATTTGGTGTGCATTTCCACCAATGTGCTCGACATGGGCGCGCTCACCAACTTCTGGTATTTCTGGGCTCCGCGTGAAGAGATATACAAACTGATCGAAGAGATTTGCGGAGCCCGCCTCACGACCAGCTACACCCGGATCGGCGGGCTTGCCGCCGATGTGCCCGAGGGCTGGACCGACCGTGTGCGCACCTTCGTTCGCGGCTCGATTCTCAAGGCGATCGCCGACGTCAGCGGGCTCCTGACGAAAAACCGCATCTTCATCGAACGGACGCAGGGCGTGGGCCCCATCACCGCCGGGAAAGCGGTCGCGCTGGGTTTCACCGGCCCGTGCCTGCGCGCGGCCGGCGTGCCGCTCGACCTGCGCAAGGATCAGCCCTACATGGTCTACGACCGCTTCGATTTCGACATTCCGATCGGCGAGACCGGCGACACCCTCGACCGGTACATGGTCCGCATGGAAGAGATGCGCCAGTCGGTCCGGATCATCGAACAGGCGCTCGACCAGCTTCCGGGCGGCCCCGTCAACATCGACGACACCCGCTTCACGATGCCGCGCAAGGAAGATGTCTACGGCAACATCGAAGGACTGATGAACCACTTCAAGTTCATCATGGAGGGCGTCCAGGTTCCGGCCGGCGAGGTCTACGACGCGACCGAGACCGCCAACGGGGAGCTCGGATTCTATATCGTCAGCAAGGGCGGCGGCGGTCCTTACAAGATCAAGGTCCGCCCCCCGTGCCTCAACATGTTCCAGGGGATGCCTGCCCTTTGCGAGGGGCAGATGATCGCCGACCTCGTGGCCGTGCTCGGCAGCGTCAACATCATCGCAGGGGAGCTTGACCGGTGAGCGTCGCCTTTTCCGAAGAGAACCTGAAGGAATTCAACCGGCTGCTGACGCGGTACCCCGACCGGGAAGCGGTGATCCTGCCGTCCTTGCACCTGGTCCAGCAGCAGTTCGGCAACGTGAGCAACGAGGGGATCGAGTATGTGGCGGGCCTCCTCGGGCTTTCGGCGGCGCGCATCGAGGGGGTCGCAACCTTCTACACGATGTACAACCGAAAAGCCGTCGGGAAATACCACGTCCAGATCTGCCGAAACATCGCCTGCTCGCTGCTCGGTGCCGAGCACCTGATCGATCACGTTTCAGGCAAGCTGGGCGTCAAGCCCGGTCAAACGACGGCCGACGGCCGCTTCACCCTGGCCAAGGTCGAGTGCCTCGGAGCCTGCGGAACCGCGCCGGTCATGATGGTCAACGACGATTATTACGAGAACCTGACGGCGGCGAAGATCGATTCGATCCTCGACGGACTGAAGTAGGGGGACCCGGTAACCACGATGGAACTCGTCCTCACGACCCATTTCGGAAACGACCAATACCGCACAATCGGCACCTACCAGGAGCTGGGCGGTTACGTCGCGCTCAAAAAGGCGCTTGGCATGACCTCCGACGCGATCATCGACGAGGTCAAGAAGGCCAGCCTGCGCGGACGCGGCGGCGCCGGCTTCCCGGCCGGCATCAAGTGGGGCTTCCTGCCCAAGAACGACCGTCCGCGCGTGCTCGTGATCAACGCCGACGAAGGCGAGCCCGGCACGTTCAAGGACCGCCTCATCATGAGCCGCGGGCCGCACCTGCTCATCGAGGGGATCGCGATCGCCGCTTTCGCGCTCAACGCCCACATGTCCTACATCTACATCCGGGGCGAGTTCGTGAAAGAGGCCAACATCCTCAACGAGGCGATCGACGAGGCGTACGCCAAGGGCTTCCTGGGCAAGAACATCCTGGGCAGCGGCTTCGATCTCGACCTGACCGTCCATCGCGGTGCGGGCGCCTACGTCTGCGGCGAGGAAACGTCGCTCATCAACTCGCTCGAAGGCAAGCGCGGCTGGCCTCGTCTCAAGCCGCCTTTCCCGGCCGTGGTCGGCGCCTTCGGCCTGCCCACCATCGTGAACAACGTCGAGACGCTGGCCGACGTTCCGTGGATCATCACGAACGGGGGCGAGAAGTTCGCCTCGCTCGGCTCCGAGAAAAACGGAGGCACACGGCTCATCGGCGTGTCGGGATGGGTCGAAAAGCCGGGCGTCTACGAACTGCCCTGCGGCACCAACCTGAAAGACATCATCTACAAGCATTGCGGCGGCATAAAAAACGGCAAGGCACTCAAGGCGGTCATCCCGGGCGGCTCGTCCACCCCGGTGCTTCGCCCCGAAGAAATCGACGTCGCCTACGACATCGAGTCGATGGCCAAGATCGGCAGCGCGTCGGGCTCGGGCGGCGTCATCGTCATTCCCGAGGGCACCTGCATGGTGCGCATCCTGGGAGTCCTGATGAACTTCTACGCCCATGAGTCTTGCGGCCAGTGCACCCCATGCCGCGAAGGCACGGGATGGTTCAAGACGATCGTGAGCCGCATCGAGAACGGCAAGGGCAAGCCCGGAGACATCGACCTGCTCCTGGACCTCTGCGACAACATGATGGGCCGCACCGTCTGCCCGCTTTCCGAGGCGGCCGGCATGCCGGTCAAGTCGTTCCTCACCAAGTTCAGAGACGAGTTCGAACAGCACATTCGCGACCAGAAATGCCCATACGGGAACAAATTCCAGAGCGCCCATGCCTAATATCATCCTCAACGGAATCGAGCTCAGCGTCCCCGACGGGACCACCATCCTCAACGCGGCGAAGCAGGCCGGGGTCGAAATTCCCCATTACTGCTATCACCCCAAGCTTTCGATCGCCGGAAGCTGCCGCATGTGCCTTGTCGAAGTCGAGAAGGCGCCCAAGCTGATGACCGCCTGTTCCACGACGGTCACCGACGGGATGGTGATCTTCACCGACAGCGAAAAGGTCCGCAAGGCGGTCACCGGGGTGCTCGAGCTCATGCTCATCCACCATCCGCTCGACTGTCCCATCTGCGACCAAGCGGGCGAGTGCGGGCTGCAGGACTACTACATGAAGTTCGGGCTCCACAAGAGCCGGTACGACCTCGGGGACAAGATCCACAAGACCAAGCACCAGGACATCGGCGGGCAGATCATGCTCGATTCCGAGCGGTGCATCCTCTGCTCCCGTTGCGTGCGTTTCCTGAGCGAAGTGACGAAGACGGGCGAACTCGAAATCAGCCAGCGCGCCAACCACTCAGAGATCGGGATCTTCCCGGGCCGCCCGCTCGACAACAACTACACCGGCAACCTGGCCGACGTCTGCCCGGTCGGTGCGCTCACGAGCAAGGATTTCCGCTTCAAGTGCCGCGTCTGGTTCCTGTCCGCCACGAAGTCGATCTGCACGGGTTGCGCGAACGGGTGCAATATCGACGCCCATTTCCGGGAGCAGACGATGTATCGCGTCAAGCCGCGCGTAAACGACGCCGTCAACCAGGCATGGATGTGCGACTTCGGAAGACTCGAATACAAAAAGGCCAACGAAGCGCGCCTGGCCGAGCCGACGCTGCGCCAGGGCGGTTCCGACCGGATGCCCGGCTGGGAGTCGGTGATCGCCGAGGTGGCGTTCAAGCTCAAGGAGACCGTCGACCATGACGGCGTCGATTCGGTCGCGGTGATCGCATCTCCACAGTCCTCCAACGAAGAGCTGTTCCTCGTTCGAAGGCTTGCCGACGAGATGTTGCGAACGCCGAATCTCGCATTCACGTCCAGGGTGGCGGGCGAAGGCTTCTCCGACGACCTCCTGATCAAGGCCGACAAGAATCCCAACACCAGGGGCGCGAAGTTGCTGGGCATCACCGATGGCGGCTTCGACGCGCTTCTCCAGAAGATCGCCGACAAGAAGATCAAGACGCTCCTGGTGTTCGGAAACGTGCTGGGCGATCTTGACGACAACGAAGTGGCCACGCTGCTGTCGGCCGTGCCGTTCGTCGCCGTCGTGGGATCGAACGAGGGCGCACTTTCCCGCGCGGCGCACGCGGTGCTCCCCTCCGCGACGGTATTCGAGCGCGTCGGAACTTTCACCAACTTCGCAGGAAGGGTCCAGCGATTCGCAGCGGGTTTTGCGCCGCGCGGCAACGCAAGGCCCGAACTCGACATCGTCATCGGCATCGCAAACCGCCTCGGCGCCGGCTGGAACTTCACCGACGCGGCCTCCGTATTCGGCGGCATCGCGGCCTCCGAGGCGCCTTTTACCGGCATGACCCACGAGACGCTCGGAGAATCGGGACAGAACGCAACGGAGGCCGGGAATGCTTGATTTCTCAGTATCGGTCGTCCGCGTGCTCATCGCGATGTTCTTCCCGCTGATGCTCGTGCCGATCCTCGTCTGGGCCGAACGGAAGGGCGCAGCCTACATCCAGGACCGCCGTGGCCCGAACCGCGCCTCGATCGCGGGTCTCAAGCTGGGCGGCCTGTTCCACCCGCTGGCAGACGCGCTCAAGCTGATGTGGAAGGAAGATTTCGTCCCCGACCACGCGCACAGGTTTTTCTACCAGCTGGCGCCCGTATTCGCCGTCGCAACCGCGATGATGACCTTCGCAGTCGTCCCGTTCGGCCCCGATGTCACGATCATGGGCAAGACGTTCGCGTTGCAGGGCGCGCCGCTCAACGTCGGCATCCTCTACCTGTTCGCGATCGCAGGCCTCGGCGTCTACGGCGTCATCCTGGCCGGCTATGCCTCGGGCAGCAAATACCCGCTCTTCGGCAGCCTGCGTTCTTCGGCGCAGATGATCTCCTACGAAGTCACGATGGGGCTTTCCATCATCGGCCTGCTGATGATCTTCCGCTCGATCCAGCTGAACGAGATCGTCCGCGGCCAGGGCGAGGTGCTGTTCGGTTTCATCCCCAAGTGGGGCGTCGTCGTCCAGCCGCTCGGATTCATCATCTTCATCGTCGCGATTTACGCCGAGGCCAACCGGACGCCGTTCGACTTGCCCGAAGGCGAGTCCGAACTGGTCGCCGGTTTCCACACCGAGTACGCCTCCTTCAAGTTCTCCATGTTCTTCATGGCGGAATATGTCCACATGGTGGTCGGTTCCGCCGTCATCGCCACGCTCTTTTTCGGCGGTTGGCAGGTGCCGTTCCTGACCGACCAGGGCTTCGGGACTCCCGGTCACCTTTGGGCCTCCGTTCCCTCGGCGCTGGTGCTTGCGCTCCGGGTCGGGGCGTTCCTCGCGAAACTGCTCTTCTTCGCCTGGCTCTTCATCTGGGTCCGTTGGACCGTGCCCCGTTTTCGGTATGATCAGGTCATGCGGCTGGGCTGGAA
>JANXPS010000113.1 GCA_025357175.1 Deltaproteobacteria bacterium
ATGCCGATCTGCACGTACCCCAGGAAGCGGTCCGGCGAAGGCAGCCGGTCGATTCGGCCGGATATCCATGCGGCGCCGAGCGCCAGTCCCAGGATGAAGGCGCTGAGCATCAGTTCGAACGCGTGCGTCGAGGACCCAAGGACGAGGCAAAGCATCCGGATCCAGCCTACCTCGTAGAGGAAGGAGGCGGTTCCGGTCAGCATCGCCGCGGCGAGGAAGGCGCGGAACCGGAAATCGACCGCGCGATCGTCGGCTGCCGTCTCTGTTCCCCCACTGTCCGCGGGAGCCGTTTTCGAGGCGAGAAGAAAAACGGCGAGCGCCAGCGCGAGGTTGATCACCCCTGCGAGCCGGACGGTCCCGATGAGCCCGACCCACCCGACGAGCCAGAATCCGGCGACGAGCGCCCCGACGGCGGCGCCAAGGCTGTTCAGGAAGTAGAGGGTTGCGATCGTTCGACCCGGCGTCTCAGGCCAGTTCCGGATCAGCCCGGCGGCCATCAGGTGAAAGGTCGCGCCGAGCAGGATCGACTGGGGCAGGAGCAGGGCTCAGGCCAGGAGCCATTTGTAGGCCGTCGCGGCAAGGGGAGAGCCAAGGGCGGGGATGACCGTCGAGAAAGACCAGGCCACCGCCGAATCGAATGCCGGCGGGAATAGGAGGGCGCCCAGCCCGATGACCCCCTCCACCACCGCGTACGCCTTGAGGAGATTCCGGAAACGGGGGGAGTAGCGCGCGCCCGCCCAGGCCCCGAGCGCCATTCCGCCCATGAAGATGGCCAGCACTGCCGCCTGCGCATTCGCGGCGTGCCCGAGAAACAGTTTCAGGAAGCGGGCCCACACGGTCTCGTAGATGAGACCCGAAAAGCCGGAAAGGGCGAAGATGAGCCCGAGGAACCGGTAACGTCGGGTCTGGGTGTCTGAAAGGTATTTACTCGTCATGGCAGGAATAATGTACCATCCGTCGACCTTAAAAAAGCGTGTACACGAAAGGAGCGGCACCCGACCCCGCAAGAACGATCAATAAGGCCGCGAGCAGGATCATGGCGATGGCCGGCAGCAGCCACCATTTCTTGTTGTGCCGCATCAGGTCGAATAGTTCGCGCAGCATGCCCGGGGATGTCTCGGCCGACATCCGCTTGAGGATTTCCTCATCGGGGGGATCTTTTGCCGGGCTACGGCGCATCCCTTCTTCCCTCCCCCTTAAAATTGCCGGAACCGGCGATCAAGGGCACCGGACGGTTTTCGCGGGTGCCAATAACTTTTCGCAGTCCGGTCGAAGGAACTCCCCAAGGAATCCCTGCCCAGGAGCCGCAGCATCAGGCCGATCGGCGTGATGACCAGGAAATAGACGAAAAGCAGGATGGCGTGGGAGATCACCCAACCGAAGGGGAGGGCGACGATGTTCAGCGCCAGGTAGACGGGCCTCGTCAAACCGGGGGCAATAAGGCCCGCGCCGATCGACAGCAGGGCGGCCAACCACAGGATCAAGGAAATCGGGAGCGCGTGGGAGCGCCGGAAAAGGACCACGCCCAGGGCTGCGAGAAACGCCGGCAGCCAGATTGCGGAAAAGCGTTGAAGCTCTTTTCGACCAGGATGCCGGTTCAACTCGACCATACCCATGTCTCAATCTCTCCCGGCCGCGCGCAGATACGCTACACGTACGCCCGCGTCCTGCGGTGGCTGGTTCTCGCGAAGAAGCAGATGGTTTCCGATGGCCAGCGCGTCAAGCCCGGTGCCCAGAAAGCAGCGGTACGCATCTTCGGGCGAACAAACGATCGGTTCGCCGCGGACATTGAAACTCGTGTTGACCAGCGCGGGGCAACCCGTCAGGGCGGCGAACCGCTCGATGAGCCGATGAAAGGTTCCGTGCCGGCCGGCATCGACCGTCTGGACTCGTGTCGAGCAATCGACATGCGTCACCGCGGGGAGCGCGGACCGGACCTCCTGGAGTTTGTCGAGTCCGTGCAGCGCCTCCTGTGCGGGCGGCAGGGCGATCCGCCATTCGGCCCGAACCGGCGCGACCACCAGCATGTACGGCCCCGCCTCGCCCGGTTCCATCTCGTAATAATCTCCCACGGCGTTTTCGAGGATCGACACCGCAAACGGCCGGAAGGATTCGCGGAGCTTGATCTTCCGATTAATGAGCGACTGCATTCCCGCGTTCCGGGGGTCGCCCAGGATGGAGCGGTTTCCCAGCGACCTGGGGCCGAACTCCATCCGGCCCTGGAACCAGCCGACCACCTTCCCTGCGGCAATCAGGGCGGCCGTTTCCGAGCACAATTCGTTTTCGGAGTCGAACCGCACGGAGGAAGCGCCGACCGAATCGAGGTAACGGGCGATGACGTCGTCGGCGTATCGAGGCCCAAGCAGTGAACCGTGCTGGCTGTCCGTCGGGCAGGGGGTCCTCGGATGCCCCAGCATCTGGTGCCGGATCAGGAGGGCGACGCCGAGCGCTCCGCCCGCATCGTCGGCGGCGGGCTGAATCCAGAGCTTCTCGAAGGGCCCCTCCCGCAGGATGCGTCCGTTGGCGACGCAGTTCAGCGCGACCCCGCCCGCCATGCAGAGATTTTGCATCTTCGTCAGGGCGTGAAGGTGGCGGACCATCTTTAGGAGGATATCTTCGGTCACGACCTGGATCGACGCCGCCATGTCCATTTCCCGCTGTGTGACCGGGCTCTCCTTCGGGCGGGGAGGGCCTTCGAAAAGGTCCGAGAATTTCCGCGACGTCATGCGCAATCCGTGGCAGTAGTCGAAAAACGACAGGTCCATCCGGAAGGAACCGTCGTCTTTCAAATCGATGAGTTTCCGCAGGATGCGGTCGACGAACCTCGGCTCGCCGTAAGGGGCGAGTCCCATCAGCTTGTATTCGCCCGAGTTGACCGCAAAGCCGCAATGGTAGGTGAACGCCGAATAAAGCAGCCCGAGGGAATGGGGAAAACGGAGTTCGTGGGTGAGGGAAAGCCGGTTTCCAGTTCCGGTCCCGAGGGTGCCCGTCGCCCATTCTCCGACGCCGTCGACGGTCAGGATCGCCGCTTCCTCGAAAGGGGAGGGGAAAAAGGCGCTGGCCGCGTGCGATTCGTGGTGTTCGGCGAACAGGAACCGTTTCCGGAATCCGCCGCCCAAGGCCGATCGAAGTTCCCGCGGGACGTGCAGCTTCTGCTTCAACCACAGGGGAATCGCATTCGAGAACGCCCTGAATCCCCGCGGTGCCGTGGCGTGCCAGACATCGAGGAGCCGGTCGAACTTGAGAAACGGCTTGTCGTAGAAACCGACGAAATCCAGATCGTCGGGCGATAGGCCCGATTCTTCGAGGCAGTATCGGATCGCCTGGCGGGGGACGCTGCTATCGTGCTTAATTCGGGTGAACCGCTCCTCCTGGGCTGCCGCCACGATCCGCCCATCCACGACGAGCGCTGCCGCCGCGTCATGATAGAAGGCCGAGATCCCGAGAATGGCGGTCACGGCTTTTTTACCCTCCGGGAGGCGGGATCGGATCGAATGGCCATAATGCGGGGCCATAAGTATTCCGCCACCCGCTGGTGCCCGAGGGGGGTCAGATGCGTATCGTCCAGGAAACCGGAATCGGGATCGGGCACGAGCAAGGCCGGCGCGGCATCGATGAAGGGGATGCGGCGTTTCCTGCAATAGTCGGCCAGTCGCCTTTGGGGAAAGAAGGTTACGGCGTCCGGGGCATGATTCATTGCCGCGGCGGCCTGATACGGCGTCGGGATCGCAACGACGACCGTGGGGGGCAGATTCCCCCTGTACAGCAGGGGATCGAGAACAGCGGATTCATAGCGCGACCAGCGGACGCTGTCCCAGGCGAGGAGAAAACCGTTGTGGTGATTGTTCAGGACGGAGGTGGCGGAGGACGCATCGAATGAATCCCGAATGGCCAGCAAGCGTTTGGCTTGGGCCAGTTTCTCGGGGAAAGAGAGGTCTTTTTCCAGCATCTGGACGCACGGGTCGGAACCCAGCCCGGCATAATTGGAATAAAGGCCGTTGTCCTGCCCGATGCATACCTCGTGCGTCACGAGGTCGTTCAGGCAGAACACCACCACCACCAGCGACCAGTCGGCCCGACGTCTCAGGTATTTGTTGAAGAACGTCAGCTCCTGCTCTGTGCTCCAGCCCGAACAGCCCGAATTGAACAGTTGCGTGGCGGGACCGGCAGCCGCCTTCATGCGGGAAACGAACGTTTCTTCAAAGGTGACGCCTTCGCCGTACAGGACCGAATCGCCCAGGAAAACGATCTTGCGGACGGTAGGCGAGGGGTCGGCTTCGTCCGGGCCCAGAAGTCCGAGGGAATTGGTCTGGTGCGGATAGCGCCCGGCCTGTCCCAGTTCCGGCGAGGAGGGCGGCGCATTCCGGATCTTCCACCAGCCGTGCCGGTTCCCCCGGAAATTCGGTTTGAGGCGATATGACAGGTCCGGGTCGAACATGAATACGGACCCGGTGTTCCGGTCGAACAGCGTCTTCAGTCTGGCTGTGTCCTCGGCCGTATATCCTGGCGAGTGCCTGTGCAGGAGTTCATTGATTCCGAGGACTCCCAAGGTCAGCGCCAGGCCGATTCCGAATCCGACGAATGCAAGGGTGATCTTCTGCCGGACGGTCAACGGCGACCTGATGGCACTCATCTCGTCCCGCGATCTAAGCCCGGAGGGCCCGTGTTTTTACGGAAACGGGGACGGAGGTCGCCGGGACTGTCGAAATACCGGTTCCTGATTCCCGAAAAGACCGCATCGACCGAGATTTCCTCCATGCACCGCGCCCTGCGGCAATCGGAAAGCTTGGAGGTCAGGTTGCACAGGCAGGGGCTGCAGGGAAGTTCGGTGTAGAACACCAGGTCGTCGTTTCCAAGCGGGCCGTACAGGAAAGGGGTGTTCGGCCCGTAAAGCCCGACTACCGCGGTCCCCATCGCGGAGGCGATATGAACGGCGGCGGTGTCGTTCGAGACGACGAATGCGGCACGCTCGCACAACGCTGCGAATCCGCGCACGGAAAGTTTTCCGGCCGATATCGCGACCGGATTCCGCATCCGTTTCCGCACCGATTCGAGGAGAGGCATTTCCTCGCGTCCGCCGGAGATGACGATGCCGCATCCGAGTTCCTCCGAGAGGCGGTCGCCGAGGAGGGCGAAACGGTCCGCCGGCCATCGCCGGAGCGTCAGGTTTTCGCTGCTGCCCGGATGCAGGATGGCCAGCTTCGCGTCGCTTCCGAACCCGTTTTCGGCAAGGAACTCCGACGACTCCCGACGGTGTTCCGGAGTCAGCGAGATGCTGCGGGAGACGTCCGGAACCAGCGGCGCCCCGGCGACCTGGGCGAGCCTGGCAAAGGTATTCGATACGTGCGACATGTCCAGGTATACAACCGGGGTCGTGTAGGCCAGGTGGCGATGGAGGGTGGGGTTGCGGAAACCGATCCTTCTGGGCGCCCCCGAGACGAGGGTGGCCAGGGCGGAAAAATGGGCGAACTGATCGAAGTCGATGATCAGGTCGTAGGCGCGGTTGCGGAGGCGGGGAAAGGTGCGGAGCGCGGATCCGGCCAGGCCCCAGGGCGAACCGCGATCCAGGTAGTGGATCCGGGCGAGTTCCTCGGTTCCCTCGAGGATTCCGGCATTGGTGCGGAAAGAGAGGAAGTCGAGATCCGCATCCGGGAACCGGCGGCGCAACTGGCGGAAAACGGGGAGAAGCAGGACGATGTTCCCGATGCCGTGGAGCTTGACGAGGAGAATCCTCCCGGGATCCGGGAAGCGGCTTTCAGCATCGGGACGAGATGCGAACAGGGAGAGCAGCCCCACCAGGGGAGGACCCAGGTAACGGTCCACCTTTCGTTCGAGAGAGAGATAGAGGTCCTTCGGGGATAGGCGAGGAGGGCGCATCCTTAAAAATATACCACCGTTCGAGGGATCGAATTTCGTAGAGCGAACCCGGGCCGGGAAATGAAAAAAATATCACTCGACGCGGAGATTGGTTATACTTGGAAAGTTACCCACAGGACGCTATTCTTGCGTCCCGCCCGGCAAGCCCAAGGAGCGACATGTCGTTCGGGAAATTATACGTTTCACTGGCCGCAATGTTACTGGTACTCGTTGCCTTCTCCTTGGCCGACGCCATGCCCCCGCCGCGCCCGGGGCTGGTCGATCCGTACACGGGGCGCTACC
>JANXPS010000127.1 GCA_025357175.1 Deltaproteobacteria bacterium
CCCGCGAGGAACCAGAATAGGGTGTCGGCGACGACGAGATCGACCTTGAGCTTCCGCCAGAGCAGCGCCACGATGGCCGCCTCCGCGGAGAAGGTGATCATCGCGTACGGATGGTGGTAGAGGACGAGCGTGTAGGCCGAGGAAACGAGCGCGGCGAGCACCCCCCAGCCGGCGCCGTACCACTGGATGATCATCATGACGGGGATCGACCCGAACAGCAGGTCGGACCCCAGCAGGAAGGGCGCGCGGAAATGGTTGCCGGCCATCCCGGCGACAATGAGGACCGGCAGCATCGCAGCCCGGACGAGCCGTTCGCTGCGGGACAGATCGGTAGGCAATGGCCACCCTCCAGGACTTCTTATGGATATCTTGCCCCATTCCGGTCCGGCTTTGTATACTGTCCGGCACCGGAGGGCATATCCATGGACTTTCTGAATGTCACGATCGGAAGGATGACCGACGAGATCGCGAGGCAGCATCCCGAGAACGACGCGCTGGTCTACGTCGATCGCGGCCTTCGCATGACATACCGCCAGTTTCGCGAACGGTGCCGCGCACTGAGCCGTGGACTGATGGCGCTCGGCGTCAAGAAGGGCGACCACGTCGCGATCTGGGCCACCAACTATCCCGAGTGGGTGCTTCTGCAGTTCGCGGCCGCCCGGATGGGCGCGGTGCTCATCACCGTCAACACCGCCTATCGGCCGTTCGAGCTCGAATACCTCTTGAAGCAGAGCGACACCGGCACGCTCATCCTGACCGACGGCTTCAAGGACGTCGGCTATCCCGACACGCTCTACGAAGTCTGCCCCGAGCTCAAGAAGGCCCACCCGGGCCAGTTCCGTTCCGAGAAGTTCCCGCACCTGCGCAACGTCGTCCACATCGGGGAAGGCAAGCTTCCCGGCATGTTCAACTGGAACGAGATGATGGCGATGGGCGAGAACATCCCCCCCTCCGCGCTCGAGGATCTCGAACAGGCGTGCAGCCCCGACGACGTCATCTGCATCATGTACACCTCGGGCACCACCGGCTTCCCCAAGGGCGTCATGCTGACCCACAAGAACCTCGTGATGAACGGCTACAGCATCGGCGAGTGCATGAAGTTCACCGAGAAGGACCGGCTCTGCATCCCCGTTCCGTTCTTCCACTGCTTCGGCTGCGTGCTGGCGACGATGGCGTGCGTCACGCACGGATCGACGATGGTGCCGGTCGAGCATTTCAACCCGCCCGCCGTCCTCGAGTCGGTCACGAAAGAGAAGTGCACGGCGCTCCACGGCGTGCCGACGATGTTCATCGCCGAACTCGAGCACCTCGCCGCTTCGGAGCCGGGACAGTACGACCTGTCGTCGCTGCGAACCGGCATCATGGCGGGTTCTCCCTGTCCGACCGAGGTGATGAAGACGGTCGTCGATAAAATGAACATGAAGGAGATCACGATCGCCTACGGCCTGACCGAGGCGTCGCCCGTGATCACCCAGACCCGCGTCAACGATTCGCTCGAACTCCGGGTGTCCACCGTCGGCCGGGTGCTGCCCGGCGTCGAGGCGAAGATCGTCGATCCCGAGAGCCGCAAGGAGCTCCCGCACGGCACCCCCGGCGAGCTGGCGACGCGCGGCTATCTCATCATGAAGGGCTACTACAAGAACGGGGAGGCGACCGACGAGGTGCTCGACCGCGACGGCTGGCTCTACACCGGCGATCTTGCCGTGGTCGACGAGAACGGCTACTACAAGATCACGGGACGCGCGAAGGACATGATCATCCGCGGCGGCGAAAACATCTACCCGCGCGAGATCGAGGAGTATCTCTACACCCACCCGCACATCGTCGATGTGCAGGTCGTCGGCGTCCCGAGCCGGAAGTACGGCGAGGAGGTGTGCGCCTGCGTCCGGCTGCGTCCCGGCACTTCCGCGACCCCCGAGGAAATCATCGACTTCTGCAAGGGGAGGATCGCCCGGTTCAAGGTGCCCAAGTACGTCTCGTTCGTCGACGATTTCCCCAAGACCGCGAGCGGCAAAATCCAGAAATACAAGTTGCGCGAAGCGATGGCGAAGTACTTCGCGCTCGAAGGAGAAGTCCGATGAAGGTTCGCCACTTCCACGTCCGCCCCGATATCCCGGAGGCGCTCAAGCCGCTCGAAGATCTGGCACGCAACCTCTGGTTCTCCTGGAACTGGGAGGCGGTCCAGCTCTTCATCCGCCTCAACCCGGCGCTGTGGGAGCGCTCCTACCAGAACCCGGTTCTGATGCTCGGGCTCCTGCCGCAGGAAGACCTCGATGCGGCGGCGGCCGACGAGAGCTTCGTAGCCAACCTCAACCGGGTGCACCGTACGTTCAACGACTATCTCGCCGCGCCTACCTGGTTCCAGGAACGCCATGGTGACGAGAAAGGCTTCCTGGCAGCCTACTTCTCTTGCGAGTTCGGCATCGACGAGGGACTGCCGATCTACTCGGGCGGCCTCGGAATCCTCTCCGGCGATCATCTGAAGTCGGCCTCCGACCTCGGGCTGCCGCTGGTCGGGGTAGGCCTTCTTTACCAGAAGGGCTATTTTCGGCAGGTGCTCAGCCTCGACGGCTGGCAGCAGGAGCAATATCCCGAGAACGACTGGTACAACATGCCGGTTACCCTGATGAAGGGCGAAGACGGCAACCAGGTCACCATCGAAATCGACATGGCAGGGGAGAATGTGACGGCGCGCGTCTGGCGGGTGCAGGTCGGCCGGACGCCGCTCTACCTGCTCGACACAAATCTCGTGGGTAACTCGGCCCGCGCGCGCGACATCACCTCGACGCTCTACGGCGGAGACCGCGAGCAGCGCCTTCGCCAGGAGATGCTGCTGGGCATGGGCGGCGTCAAGGTTCTCAAGGCGTTGGGGCTCGCGCCTTCGGTCTACCACATGAACGAGGGCCATTCTGCGTTCCTCATCCTCGAACGGACCCGGATGCTGATGGCCGACCGGGGACTTTCGCTCGAGGCGGCGCGCGAGCTGGTGTTCGCCACGAACGTGTTCACGACGCACACGCCGGTTCCCGCCGGCAACGAGGTGTTCGACCCCGAGCTGCTCCGGAAATACCTGCAGCCGACGGCCGACGCGCTCGGAATCGGCTGGGATGCGTTCCTGGCTCTCGGACAGGGTTGCCAGGAGCCCGGGCAGGCGCCGCTCTTCGGCATGACCGTGTTCGCCCTGCGCAACGCGGCGTTCGCCAACGGCGTCAGCGCGCTGCACGGAGAGGTTTCCCGCAAGATGTGGAAGTCGCTCTGGCCGACGCTGCCCGAAGCCGAGGTGCCGATCGGCCACGTCACCAACGGGGTGCACACCCTCACCTGGCTCAGCCACGAGATGGAAGAGCTCTACCTCCGCTATCTAGGGCCCCGCTTCATCGAAAAGCCGGCCGACCACAAGGTGTGGGAGCGGATCGCTGCCATCCCGGACGGCGAGATGTGGCGCGCGCACCAGACGCGCAAGGAACGGCTGGTCTTCTTCATCCGCAAGCGGCTGAAGTCGCAGCTGCTCCGGCAGGTAGCGGGCGCCGGCGCGCTGCGCGCGGCCGAGGAGGTGCTCAATCCCGAGGCGCTGACGATCGGCTTCTCACGCCGTTTCGCGACGTACAAGCGGGCGGGGCTCCTGTTCCGGCAGCCCGAGCGGCTGGCGAAGCTGCTCGCCGACGCCGATCGGCCCGTACAGATCGTCTTCGCGGGCAAAGCGCATCCGCAGGATCTTCCCGCGAAGGAGATCATCCGCTCGGTGGTCCATTTCACCCAGGATGCGCGGGTCCGGCACCAGCTCGTCTTCCTCGAGGACTACGACCTCAACGTTGCGCGCTATCTCGTGCAGGGCGTGGACGTCTGGCTCAACACCCCGCGCAGGCCGCTCGAGGCGTCCGGCACCAGCGGCATGAAGGCGGCGGTCAACGGCGCGCTCAACGTGTCGGTGCTCGACGGCTGGTGGTGCGAGGGGAACGACCTCGACACCGGCTGGTCCATCGGCGGAACCGAGGAATACAAGGACACCGAAGAGCAGGACCAGGTCGAGTGCGAGGCGCTGTTCAACCTGCTCGAGCGGGAAATCGTGCCGCTGTTCTACAAGCGCGACCGCGCGGACCTGCCCAGGGAGTGGATCGGCATGATGAAGGGCGCCGTTCGCAAGCTGGGCGCGGTCTTCAACACCAACCGGATGGTCGAGGAATACACCGAGCGGTTCTATCTGTCCGCGCACGCGGCTGGCGCCCGCCTGTCGCAGGACGGGCTCGAGGGGGCCAAGCGGCTGGCCGACTGGAGGAAAAGGGTCTCTGGGTCCTGGAGCGACGTGTCCGTGCGCACCGCCGAGCGGCGGAAGGACAAGACGATCTTCGTCGGCAATTCGATGGAACTGACCGTCCGGGTGGCTCTGGGCGACCTGACGCCCGAGGACGTCGCGGTCGAGATCTGGTACGGGCCGATGGATTCGAACAACGAGATCCGGGACGGACGGGTGGCACTGGCGGTCCACGAGGGCAAGGAGGGCGCCGACGATGTCTTCCGGGCCGACCTGCCCGCGGTCCTCACGGGCCGCTATGGCTACACGGCGCGGGCGGTGCCTCAGCACCCCGACCTGGTCAACCCGCTGACGCCGCTACTTATTTCTTGGGAGTGAGAAATCCTCAGGTTGTATAAATAGACGGGATTTCTCACTCCAAGGCGGGCGCCGACCGATCAGGGAGGAAGAGCGCCCATGGATGGGCGCGGAAGCCTGCCGCGGCCGCCGGTGCAGCGAGAGCACGATGGTCGAACGTGAGCCGGTGGGAAGCCCTCCCGCGGAGCCCAGGATTTGCGGGCTATCGGTAGATTCTCGCGCACGTTTCGGGTTTCATGCCTGCCGCGTGCGCCGCGCGCAGGAACCACATCAGGAAAATGGTGCGCAACGGGCCGCATGCCTCCCACCGACGGGCGGAGGTTGCGGCCCGTTGTGCAAGAAGGACGGTCGGTCCGCTCTTTCGCAGCGCGGCGGAGAAGCGGACGTCCTCCATCAAAGGCACTTCCTCGTATCCCTTCAGCCGTTCGAAAAGCGCGCGCCGGACGAAGATCGCCTGGTCTCCGGTGTAGCTGCGGAAGATGCGCGACCGGGCGCCGATCATCCGTCCGGTCAATCCGAGCAGGGCGCGCGTCCAGGGAGTCGTCGAGGGCGAGTGGGAAAGGGTCACGGCGAATGCGCCCCCGGCGAGCGACCCGTCCCGCATCGCGGCCCGGATGGCGCCGCACGCGCAATGGGGCAGCCGTGTGTCGGCGTGAAGGAAGCACAAGAGGTCGCCGGTCGCCGATGCGGCGCCGGCGTTCATCTGGGCGGCGCGGCCCCGGGGGCTTGCGATGACCCGGTCGGCGCCGCCTGTCCGGGCTTCGTCGGCCGTGGTGTCGGCGCTGTCGCCGTCGACGACGATCACCTCGTCGGCTCCGGCCTCACGGGCGTTGCGGATGCAGTCGCCGATGGCGCCGGCCTCGTTCAACGCGGGAATGATCACCGAGATTCGCAAGCCGCATCGATCGCCGCGCTCGGTTTCCCGGGAGCGCGTCACGCGTCGTCGTCCGCCCGGGTGGCGCCGCGAAGGGTTCGCGCGATCTTCGGCAGGAATAGCGAGAACACGAGCAGCGCGACGGGAAACAGCACATCGAAGTGCAGGAGGTCGGCCGGGGAACGGTAACTTCGGGCCAGTTCCCAGAAGCTGCCGAAGCAGAAGGTGGAGATGATGAACGGCGCGGCACCGCCGAGCACGGTTCCCCAGAAATAATCCTTGAAGCGGATCCGCGTGGCGCCCGCGCCGTAGTTGAGGACGATGAAGGGGAACCAGGCCAGACGCAGGTAGAAGATGACCGAAAAGCCGTGACGCTCGGACTTGGCGTTCAGCTCTGCAAGCTTTCCCGATGCGAACCGGTGGGCGAGGTCGTGGAGGAAGTAGCGCCCGAGGACGAACGAGGCCGAGGCCGCGAGAATCGCCGCCGTAAAGTTGTAGAGCGAGCCGGACAGCTTGCCGAACAGAAGTGCGCCGGCCAGGACGAACGGCGTCGCGGGCAGGAACAGCAACCCGGCGGTCATGATCGCGACGAAGGCCAGCGGACCGAAGGCGCCCGCATCGCGCACCATCCCGTTCATCCGCTCGACGAGTTCGGACCGCCCGGCGGCCGACAGGAGCATCGTCCCGAACGGCGTCCCGAACAGCAGCCAGCAACCCGCGGCCGCGAGCACCGCAAAGACGGCAATCTTTATCCACGACGAACGGTTCAACCAATCCTCCCTGGGGCAGACTCCGGTCCGGACTGTCGAGTGGTATCTTACTACGGACCCACGGATGCCCGATAAATCCTTGCTCAGTCCCCATCCCGCCTCCGCTACGGATAACGAGGGCACCCTGCGATGTATGCGCGTCGTGCATCCCGGCATGCGCAACGGCTCCGGGTGCCTCCTCTCCGGGGGCGTGTGCCCCGAGCGTTCTGGGGCGCTATGGATAGCGCCGCGAGCCTGAGCAAGCCGTCCCCCGGAAGGAAGTACCCGAGACGTGCAGCTTGCCGGGCGACAGCGACGCTCTCGAGCGTAGCGAAGGAATTTGTGGGCATCCGGTATACAATGGACGATCGAATCCACAATCGACCCACGGGGGTGCAAGACATGTCCACACGCCGCTTGATCAAGGGAACCGCGCTCGGGATGGCCCTTTCGCTGTCCGTCCTGTCGGCCGGCTGCTTCGGCAAGTTCCAGCTGACGCGCATGATCTACGACCTCAACAAGTCGGTCGAGGACAAGTACGTCCGCAGCGCCTTGACCTGGGCGTTCGTCCCCGTCTACGGATTTTCCGCGTTCATTGACGCAGTCATCTTCAACGTGGTCGAATTCTGGACCGGCGAGAACCCGATGATGGTGACCAAGGTGTACCGCGAGGGCGCCGACACCGTGGCGATGACTTTTTCCCGCGAGGGAAAGGGGACGGTCGCCACGCTCGACCGCTTCCGTGACGGCAAGCGGATATCGACGCTCGTGATCCACGATGGCGGCGAGGGCGTGGTCCGGTCGTCGCTCTATGAAAACGGCCGCGAGGTGCGCAGCGCGGTCGCCCGCCTCAACGCCGACGGATCGGTTTCGGTCGAAGGCAGCGCCGCCGGCACCGCATTCGGCGAGCGGCACGCGCCGTCCGACGTGTCGTCGGTGCGCGCACGGGTCGAGGGCGTGCTCACGCACGCGCCGGGCGGCCGGGGCTAGCGGGACCGAGCCGGGAGGACGGCCGGATCATGGCGAAACTACGTCGTCCGTCGCTCCGCGACCGGGGGCTGCAGTTCAAGCTCACGTTCGTGATGCTCATCCTTTTCGTCTGTTCCATGACGGCCGTCGTCGCCCCCTATTTCTGGGGGCGCGAATCGCTCAAGCAGGAACTCGAAAAAAGCTTCCTCGACCTGTCCAACGCGATCCGCGTCAGCGTCGATCAGCTCACGGCGCCCGAGGAGAACGAAAAGGACCGCCTTCGCGGCTATGTCGAGGGACTGAAGCGCTCCGGCATCCGCGAAGTGTCGATCATCGACGAGGACATGGGGGTCATCGACAGCACGAACCCCAAGAACATCGGGAAGCAGACCAAGATCAAGCTTCCCGCCAAAAAGCTGATCATCAACGCCACCTTCGGCGAAGAGGGGGCCGCGAGCGAGGGCAAGATCCAGTCCAAGGATCTCGTCATCCCGGTGACGGTCGGAGGCGATTCGCTGGGTTACATCCACGTCCGCATGCAGATCGACGATTTCACCGACGCCATCCGGAAAAACCTTTACATGCGCACCGTGAGCACCCTCATCATCTTTTCGCTGGGGCTCGCGGTCGCCGTTTCGATCTCATCCCACTACGTCCGTCCGGTCGAACAGCTCGCCCGCGCGGCCGAGAAGGTGGCGGCCGGCGACCTGTCGCAGACGCTGATCGAGACGGGCAACGACGAGGTGGGGCGTCTCACCCGGGCATTCAACGGGATGATCGTCAAGCTGCGGCAGAACCGCGAACTCGAGGAGAAGGTCCGGGAAACGCAATACCTCACGCAGCTCGGCCGGCTCGCCTCCGGCGTGGCGCACGAGATCCGCAACCCGCTCAACCTGATCGGGCTGGCCGTCGACCACCTTGCGGAGTTGACCCGGGGTGTGACGACCGAAGCCGAGGCCGAAAAAATACAGACGATCAACCGCGTCAAGGAAGAGATCCAGAAGCTGAACGAGCTCGTCACCAACTTCATCATGTACGGACGTCCCCCCGCGCCGGCATTCGCGAGCGTGCCGATCCCCGAAATCGTCGAAAGCGTGCTGGCGATGGCGGCTCCCCGCCTCAAGGTCCAGAAGATATCGTGCACGGCGACCTACGGCGAGGCACCGCCGCTCATGATCGATCCCGACATGATCCGCCGCGCGATCCTCAACCTCGTGGGCAACGCGCTCGACGCGATGCCCAGCGGGGGCGAGCTGCGCATCGCCGCCGGGATCGTCGAGGGGGGGGGATACGCGATCTCGGTCGAGGACACGGGGACCGGAATCGCCCAGGTCGACCGCGAAAAGATATTCGAACCCTACTTCACGACCAAGAGCTCCGGCCTCGGACTCGGGCTCGTGCTGTCCAAAAAAATCATCGAGGCGCACGGGGGCGACATCGAAATCGCTTCCGAGGCGGGCAGGGGCACCTGCATCCGGATCCTGCTTCCCGGCCCTTCGAGCGGTGCCGCGTGACTTCGATGAAGGGGACCATCCTCGTCGTCGACGACGAGCACAACCAGCGCGAGATCCTCGGTTCCATCCTCCGCAGCCAGGGGTACACCGCGGTCCTCGCGGGCAGCGGCGACGAGGCGCTGCGCGCAGTCGAGCGCGATTCGATCGACCTCGTCCTGACCGACCTCGTGATGCCCGGCATGACCGGCGTCGAGCTGATCGACGCGCTCCACGAAATAAATCCCGGCATGCCCATCCTTCTTACGAGCGCCTACGGCACGATCCAGACCGCGGTGGACGCCATCAAGCGGGGCGCCTACTACTATTTCGAGAAGCCGGTCGACCGCGCGCGCCTGCTCATCATCATCGAGCGGGCGCTCGAAAACCTGCGGCTGCGCGAATCGCACCGGGTCCTTTCCGAAAAATTGTTCCCCGGCGCGGCCGAGATCATCGGCGAGCACCCGAAGGTTCGCGACCTCAAGCGAATCCTTCCTCGCATCGCGCGCAGCGAGTCCACCGTGCTGATCACCGGGGAGAGCGGGACGGGCAAGGAGGTCGTCGCGCGCAACATCCACGCGATGAGCGACCGGAGCGCCGCGCCCTTCCTTGCGGTCAACTGCGCCTCGCTGCCCGAGAACCTGTTCGAAAGCGAACTGTTCGGGCACGAACGGGGCGCCTTCACCGGCGCGCACCGCCGCGAGATCGGCCTGTTCGAGGCGGCGGAGAAGGGCACCCTGTTCCTCGACGAGATCGCCGAGGTCAAGCTCGAGATCCAGGCCAAGCTGCTGCGCGCGCTGCAGGAGCGCGAGATCCGCCGCGTGGGCGAGAACAAGAACCGCCGCGTCGACGTGCGCGTGCTCGCCGCCACCAACCGCGACCTGATGCAGGGCGTGGCCAGCGGCGGCTTCCGGCAAGACCTCTACTACCGCCTCAAGGTGGTCGACCTGCACGTGCCCTCGCTGCGCGAGCGGCGTGACGAC
>JANXPS010000164.1 GCA_025357175.1 Deltaproteobacteria bacterium
AACTCATGTTCTTGCTGAAGCTCGATCCGGCGACCGGCTCCGAGATGTGGGACGTCGTGACCGGCGAGGTGGATCCGTCGCCCAAGGTCGACATTGCGATGACGCCCGCAACCGTCCGTGACCTGGTCTACCAGAACTACATGAACGGCATCGCCGTTGATCGTCCCGGGAATGTGTACGTGGGGGGGTATATTCTCCAGAACAAGGAGGGGAACCTCGCCAACGCCGGAGATGCCTGGTTCAAGGTGCTGAAGTTCGATACCAACGGCAACATGGTCTGGCATTCGAAAACGGTGGAGGCGACGTCGATCGGCGACCAGGCCCACGGCATCACCGTCGACCACGACGGCATCGTTTCGATGGCCGGTTATGTCGCGGGCGCTTTCGACGGCAACACTCTCGCGGGCGGGACCGACGTGATTCTCATGCAGTTCGAAGGCAACTCCGGCGCCACGGTCCGGTCGATCCAGATCGGCACGGCGGGCGACGACGAGGCCCTCGGGCTCGCAAACGATGGTCTCGGAAACCTTTATCTGGCCGGTTTCACGCATGGCGCATTCGGCGGGACGACGAACCGGGGGGGCTACGACGCCTTCGTGCTCAAATACGACCAGATGCTGGAGCGCAAGTAGGACGCAACCGCCTGAGGTAGATGAGCTTGTCGTCGCCGAGGTCGTAATAGTCTGGCAATTGCGCGGCGAGTTCGCAGCCAATCTTGTCGTAGAAGGCGCGGGTGCTGCCGTAGCTTTCCTTCGACGAGGTCTCGATGACCAGCAGGTAGCCCCCCATCCGCAACACCTCTCCCTCGACGAAGGCGACGATCGCGCGGCCGTATCCCATCCCGTGCCGGTCGGCCCGCGTGGCCAGCCAGTAGAGGTCGAAAGTTCCGGCCGTCATCGGATTTTTCCCGAAACAGGCGTAGGCGGCGACGGTACCGTCGCCCTCGACCAGCACGAACGGGTGGTAATCGTCCTGCTCCGGCTTCGTCAGCGCGGCGTCGATCAGTTCGAGCGCGACGTCGACCTCGTGCGGCTTGAAGACGCCGGTGCCCGCGATCAGGGCGACGACCGGTTCGCGATCCTCGGCCCTGATCGGGCGGATGCGGATTTCCATCGATTGCTTCACCTGGCCCCCAGCGCGACGCCGAGCCGCACGATTTCCGCGATGAGCGCCGGGTAGGAAAGGCCGTCCGCCCGCGCGGCCCGCGCCATCCCCGCGTCCGGGGAGATATCGGGGTTGGGATTGACTTCGAGCACATGGGGAACCCCGTCGGCGTCCAGCCGGAAATCGACGCGCGCGTATCCCCGCAGGTTGAACAACGAAGCACAGGCGAGAGCGGAGGACTGGAGCCGTCGCCGGAGGCTCGCCGGTATTTTTGCTGGAACGACCGGGCGGATCGCCTCGTAGGAGGGGTGTTCGGGGTCCCATTTCGACTCGTACGAGCAGACGCGCCAGGCGGGATCGTCGTAGGCGAGTTCGCCGGGCGGCAGCGCGCGGTAAGGGTCGGCCGCGGTGCCGTTGCCGATCAACGCGACGTTGAACTCGCGCCCCCCGACGAATTCCTCGGCCAGCGCCTCCTGCCGGAAGCGGTCGACCACGTGCGCAACCCGTTTCCGGAGCCCGGCCTCGCTTTCGACGACGCTCGATTCGTCGATGCCGGACGAGCCGTCCTCACGCGCGGGTTTCACGATCACCGGAAAACACAACCCGCTTTTGCCACGGGGGACGCAGCTGTATATCCGGTGGCGCGGCGTGGCGATTCCGGCGCCTGCGATCAACGCCTTGGCGAGCGGCTTGTCGTTGCACTGCGCGAGCGTCGCGGGGCCGTTGCCCGTGTAGGGAAGGCGCAAAAGTTCGAGCAGCGCGGCGCCGTGGGGTTCTTTCTGGGGGCAGTCGAGCGGACCCTCGGACAGGTTGAACACGGCGTCGTAGCCGCGAAGCGCGAGGCACAACGCGGCCGGGTCGGTTCCGAACGGGACGGGATGGGCGTCGAAGCCGGCCGAGACGAGCGCGCCCGCGACCGACGATGCGTTGATGGCCAGATCCATCGATTCGCGGAGTTCCTCGCGCACGTCCTCGAGCGCGGCGGCGACGCTCGTGTAGAGAACGGCGAGATTGTGCGGACGGGGGGGCGGGGAAGCGGTCATGCCGGGAGCATTCCGTTGCGCGCCAGCGCGTGGCCCAGGATTTCGCCGATCAGCGCCCGGTGGGAGATGCCCATCGCATCGGCCATGATCGGGAGATCCCCGTAGCCGGGGCACAGGCCGGGGAGCGGGTTGCATTCGATGAACTGCGGCACGCCGTCCCGGTCGATGCGGAAATCGATGCGGGAGAAGTCGCGGCAGCCGAGCAGCCGGTAGATGCCGAGCGCGCAGCGGGAGAGTTCGTCGAGCACGGGGGCCGGCAGCGCCGGCGGCACCCGATAGGAAACCTGGTTCTTCCAGTCGCGCTTGACCTCGAGCGAGTAGACGAAGGTGTCGTTGGACATCGTTTTCGGCACGATCTCCATCATGCCGAGGACGTGCGCCCCGGACCCGTTGCCCGTGATGCCGACCGTGACTTCGGGGCCGGGCACGAACGCCTCGACGATCGCCTCCTGCCCGTAGTTTTCGGTGACGAATCGCACCATGTCGCCCACGGCGGCGTCCGTCGTCGCCCGCGACGCCAGCCGGACCCCCTTGCTCGATCCTTCGAATGCGGGCTTGACGATGACGGGCAGGGGCGGCAGTGCAACCGCACTGCATTCGTCGACGCTTCGGCAGACGGCGAAGGCCGGTGTGGGAAACCGTTCGGCCGCGACCATCCGCTTGGCGACCGGTTTGTCGAGCGTGATGCAGAGGGTGAGCGGGTCGGAGCCGGCATAGGGGATATCGAGCAGTTCGAGCAGCGCGGGAACGTGCGCTTCGCGGCAGCGCCCTCCTGTCCCTTCGGCCAGGTTGAAGACGAAGTCGGGGCGCGTCTCGCGCAGGGCGTCGACGATACCGGGGCCCGCCGCGAGCAACGAAACGTCGTGGCCGAACGAGGCGATCGCGTCGCGGATCTGCGCGACCGCATCCGGGGAATCGAATTCCTCGAAGGCGTCCTCGGGCAGGTGGCCGGGCAGGTCAGCCGGCTTTACGTTGCAGGCGAGGCCGATTCGCACCGGCGTTTCCTTCGGGCCATCCGTTCGTTTCCGGCCGGAACGAGCGACTTGACCTCGCCGGTCATCAGGCGATAGACGTCGTTTCGGCAGGCCGGGCCGCCTTCCTCGGGGCGTGCCGAGGGCCGTCCGTCGGGCCGGGCCTCCTCGTAGCTGAGGATGATCCCCTCGTAGTTGCGCAGGATCGTCCGCTCTTCGCCCATCGACAGGATGTAGTTGGGCATGATCGGGATCTTGCCGCCGCCGCCCGGAACATCGACCACGAAGGAGGGGATCGCAAGGCCGGAACTGTGGCCGCGCAGCGCCTCCATGATTTCGACGCCGCGCGAAAGCCGCGTGCGGAAATGCTCGAGCCCCCGGACCATGTCGCACTGGAACAGGTAGTAGGGGCGAACCTTGGCCTTGAGCAGGGAGGTGTTGAGCCGCCGGATCACCTCGGGGTGGTCGTTGACGCCCTTGAGCAGGACCGTCTGGTTGTTGACCGGAACGCCGGCGCGGATCAGCCGGTCGCAGGCGGCCGCGGCCTCGGGCGTGACCTCACGGGGATGGTTGAACTGCGTGTTGAGCCAGATGGGGCCGTACTTTTCGAGCATGCCGCAAAGCTCGGCGTCGATGCGCATGGGCAGCACGACGGGTACCCGTGAGCCGATCCGGATGATCTCGACGTGGGGAATGCGCCGCAGGTTCTTGAGGATGAATTCGAGCCGCGCGGTGGGCAGCGTGAGCGGGTCGCCCCCGGAAACGATGACGTCGCGGATCTCTTCGTGGCGCCGGATGTAGGCGAACATCTTGGAGAGTTCGAACTCGGTCTTGGACCCTTCGCCCAGCGTCCAGATCCGCTTTCGGGTGCAGTGCCGGCAGTACATCGAGCAGTAGTTCGTGACCACCATCAGGCACCGGTCGGGATAGCGGTGCGTAAGCCCGGGGACCGGCATGTCCTTCTCTTCGTCGAGCGGGTCGTCGAGAC
>JANXPS010000178.1 GCA_025357175.1 Deltaproteobacteria bacterium
CAACAAGCTGGTCCCCGTCATCAAGGTGGTCGACTTCTCCGGCGTCGAGATCGTCGACCGGGAACTCCTGATGGTCAAGGTGACCGCCGAGGACGACACGCGTTCCGAGGTGCTGCGGCTGGTCGACATCTTCCGCGCGAAGATCGTCGACGTCGCGCCGCGCAGCTACACCATCGAGATGACGGGGGGCGAGGGCAAGGTCGACGCGTTCCTCGAGCTCCTTCGGCCCGTCGGCATCAAGGACATCGTGCGAACCGGCAAGATCGCCATCGCGCGGGGATAGCTCAGGCCCGAGCATCAACCGATAATCACGCATCATCCAGGGGGAGGATAAAAAATGCTCAAGGTCTATCACGAAAGCGACGTCAAGCCCGAGATCATCAAGAAGAAGACGGTGGCCATCCTGGGCTACGGCAGCCAGGGGCACGCCCACGCCAACAACCTGAAGGAGAGCGGCGTCAACGTGGTCGTCGGCGAACTGCTCGACGGCGACAACGCCCGCAAGGCGCGCGAAGCCGGCTTCGAAGTGCTCGACGCCGCGGGGGCGGTGGCCAAGGCCGACGTGGTCGCGATGCTGCTGCCCGACGAATTCCAGGGCGGGATCTACAAGAACGCGGTGGCCCCCAACATCAAGAAGGGCGCCTACCTGATGTTCGCCCACGGCTTCAACATCCATTACGGCCAGATCGTGCCGCGCACCGACGTCAACGTCATCATGGTCGCCCCCAAGGGGCCGGGGCACCTGGTTCGCGCGCAGTACGTCAAGGGCGAAGGCGTTCCCGCGCTGATCGCGATCCACCAGGATCCGGCCGGCGACAGCCGCGACGTGGCGCTTTCCTACGCGGCGGCCATCGGCGGCGCGCGCGCCGGCGTCATCGAGACCTCCTTCCGCGAAGAAACCGAGACCGACCTGTTCGGCGAGCAGGCCGTGCTCTGCGGCGGCGCGACCGCGTTGGTGACGGCGGGCTACGAAGTGCTGGTCGAGGCGGGCTACGCCCCCGAGATGGCCTACTTCGAATGCCTCCACGAGCTCAAGCTCATCGTCGACCTGATGTACGAAGGCGGCATCGCGAACATGCGCTACTCGGTCAGCAACACCGCCGAATACGGCGACCTGACCCGCGGCCCCCGCATCATCAACGAGG
The DNA here is from genome assembly GCA_025357175.1 of Deltaproteobacteria bacterium. Taxonomy (GTDB): domain Bacteria; phylum Desulfobacterota; class Deferrimicrobia; order Deferrimicrobiales; family Deferrimicrobiaceae; genus JANXPS01. Next base: position 1,146 of record JANXPS010000178.1, read on the forward strand.
ACACCAAGGACGAGATGCGGGAGATCCTGGCCGAGATCCAGAACGGCTCGTTCGCCCGTGAGTGGCTGCTCGAGAATCAGGTCAACCGGCCGATGTTCAACGCGCTGGCGCGCCAGGGCGAAGAGCACGAGATCGAGGCCGTCGGCGCCCGTCTTCGGGCCATGATGCCCTGGATGAAGAACAAGATCGTCGACAAGAACAAAAACTAGGCGGTCGGGTATCTTGAGTCCCGAAAGTCCCCTGCGGGGGGCAGGCGGCATGGTCGCCCCCGAGGGGTGGCCGTTCATCCTGGCGCCGCTGGTGCTGGGAGCCGTCATCTGGTGGTTCTTTCCGCGGGCATGGCCGGCGGCAGCGGTGCTTCTGCTGCTGTCGGTCTTCTCGCTCTGGTTCTTCCGCAATCCCGAGCGGATACCGCCGCAAGGTCCGGGCGGCAACATCCTCTCGCCGGCCGACGGCACCGTCATCGACGTGGGCGATGTCCCGGCCGGACGCTACCTCGACAAGCCCGGCAGGCGGGTCTGCATCTTCATGACGCCGCTCAACGTCCATGTCAACCGGGCGCCGGTCGCGGGGAAGGTGATCCGGGTGCTTTACAACAAGGGCAGGTATTTCGCAGCCAACGCCGAGAAGGCGTCGCTTGAAAACGAGCAGAACGGCGTGACGATCGAGACCTCGTCCGGCATGCGGGTCACCTACGTCCAGATCGCCGGCTTCATCGCCCGCCGCATCGTCTGCGATGTGAAGTCGGGCGACACAGTCCGGCAGGGGGGCCGCGTCGGCCTCATCCGGTTCGGTTCGCGCGTCGATGTCTACCTTCCGCCGGGTTTCGAATCAAAGGTCCGGGTGGGCGACAAAACGACCGCGGGCGAGACGGTTCTCGGGGTGCTCAGGTGAATCGCCGGGAGCGGAGTATTCAGGCGAGTCGCCGGGAGCGTGCGGGAGACAGTCTCCGCAAGGGAGTCTACGTTCTTCCGAACCTGATCACGTCGGGTTCGCTCTTCGCCGGGTTCTACTCGATCGTCCAGTCGCATTTCGGCCGGTACGAGATGGCGGCCTACGCGATCATCGCGGGGGTCGTTCTCGACGGGCTCGACGGACGCGTGGCGAGAATGACGCATACGACGACCAAGTTCGGCGTCGAATACGATTCGCTCGCCGACCTGGTCACGTTCGGCGTCGCCCCCGCCTTCCTCGTCTACGGCTGGGCGCTTTCGCCGTTCGACCGGTGGGGATGGCTTGCGGCGTTCCTCTATCTTGTTTGCGGCGCACTGAGGCTTGCGCGCTTCAACGTCCAGGTCAACACGGTCGAGAAGGGGAAGTTCAACGGCCTCCCGATCCCGGCGGGCGCCACCTTCGTGGCTTCGTGCATCCTCTTCGTCACGCACCTGCAACAACTCGATGTGGAGGGGGGCGGAACGAGGGCCGACATCCTGGGTTGGCTCTCGGACGTCTCGGGGGCGATGGACGCCTACCGGCCCTTCGTCGTTCTGGTCTCGATCTACGTCCTGGCGCTGCTCATGGTCAGCACGGTCAAATTCAACAATTTCAAGGATCTCAACCCGTTTCTCAAGCGGCCGTTCAACACGCTGGTCGTATTCATATTCGCACTGCTGCTGCTCTTCTCCGAGCCGCAGATCATGATTTTCCTCGCCATCGCGGGCTACGTCCTATCGGGGCCGGTCGGCGAGCTGACCAAGGCCTTTCGGCGGGGCCGCGGAAAAAAACCGGAAGCAAGCGAGAAAGGGAAC
>JANXPS010000233.1 GCA_025357175.1 Deltaproteobacteria bacterium
GGGACGCATGTGGAACAAAAGTTGGTGAGCCCAGCGCGGGTCGAACGCGCGACCCTCTGATTAAAAGTCAGATGCTCTGCCAACTGAGCTATGGGCTCAACCGGAACGGAGTATGCTACCGGATAACGACTGTTCCTGTCAAGCGCGAAACGGGTTTTTCCGGATGATGGTTTCTTTTCGATCGGGACCGACCGACACCAGCGATACTTCGACGCCGCACAGTTCCTCGATCATGCGGACGTATTTCTGGGCCGCCTTCGGCAGGTCGCCGAATTCGCGGGCGGATGAAACGTCCTCGGCCCACCCCTCGGCCGTTTCGTAGACCGGTGTCGCGGCTTCGAGATCGGCCAGCGCCAGCGGCACCTCGTCGAACCGGACGCCGTTGACTTCGTAGCCGACGCAAACCTTGAGCCGGGGCATGCCGGAGAGGACGTCGAGCTTGGTCAGGGCGATGCTGGCCAGGGCGTTGATCCGGTTTGCGTAGCGCACGACCGGCGCGTCGAACCATCCGCAACGACGGGGGCGTCCTGTGGTGGCCCCGTATTCGTGACCCTTTTCGCGAATCAGATCGCCGTCGACGTCGAGCAGCTCGGTCGGGAACGGACCGCCGCCGACACGCGTGGCGTAGGCCTTGGAAACTCCGACCGTGCCTCCGATCCGGGTCGGCGCGACACCGGAACCGGTGCAGGCGCCGCCGGCCGTGGTGTTGGAAGAGGTGACGAACGGATAGGTGCCGTGGTCGATATCGAGCAGCGACCCCTGCGCACCTTCGAACAGCAGCTTGGCACCCCGGGAGATTTCGTCGTTGACGAACAGCGACGTGTCGATGAGATAGGGCTTGAGCCGATCGGCATAGCCAAGATATTCGTCGCGGATCGCTTCGAAGGAAAGCGGTTCGAGACCGAAGTAGTTCTTGAACAGGAAGTTCTTGAACTCGAGGTTGGCGGCGAGCTTGGCGGAGAACACTTCGGGCTGCAGCAGATCGATTCCGCGAATGCCCACCCGGGCGGCCTTGTCTTCGTAGCAGGGACCGATGCCGCGTGCGGTCGTGCCGATCTTCTTGAGCCCGAGCCTCTCTTCGCGCGCGCGGTCGAGCAGGACGTGGCAGGGCAGGATGATGTGAGCCAGCAGCCCGAGCCGGAGTTGGGAATCGTCCTGCAGGTAGCCGCGTTCCTTGAGCTTGTCGATCTCGGAGAGCAGCACCTTGGGATCGATGACGGTGCCGTTGCCGATGACGCACTTCTTGCCGGGATGAAGGATGCCCGAGGGAATCAGGTGGAAGACGAATTTCTCGCCCTTGACGACGAGCGTGTGCCCGGCGTTGTTGCCGCCCGTGGGACGCACGATGGTATCGGCGAACTCGGAGTAGATGTCGACGATCTTGCCCTTGCCCTCGTCGCCCCACTGGGCGCCGAGCACGATGATGCTTTTCACCTGGATTGCCTCTTTTCTCGAATGGTCAGAACGTCAGGTAGTTGGCGCTCTTGATGTTGGGCAGCTTCTTGAGCGATTCGAGCGCCTCGCCCTGGACGGGCTGGTCGACGTTGAAGAGGCTGACGGCCAGACCGCCCGCCTTTTCGCGCCCGAGCTGCAATCCCGCAATGTTGACCTTGTGCTCGCCCAGGAAGGTCCCGATCCGGCCGACGACACCGGGAACGTCTTCGTTCTTGAGCATCAGCAATCCGCCGGAAAGTTCGGCCTCGATCGCGAACGAATCGATCGCGACGATGCGCGGGCTGGCGCCGAAGACAGTGCCGGAGACGGAGGCCTCGCCCTTTTCGGTGACCGTGGTGATCTTCAGGAGACTGGCGTAATCTTCGGAACGGGCAGCCTTCGCCTCGCTGACCTTGATTCCGCGCTCTTCGGCCACCATCCGCGCATTGACCAGGTTGACCTCCTCGGTCTGGAACTGGAGCAGTCCCTTGAGGATCGAGATGGTGATCGGGGCGGTCGAGAGCTTGCCGACTTCGCCCAGATACTCGATCTTGATCTCCTTGACGGGCACGTCGAGCATCTGGCCATGAAAGGCGCCCAGCTTCTCGCCCGCTTCGAGCCACGGTTTGAGCGTCGGCATCAGTTCGGCCGAGACCGACGGGAAATTGACCGAGTTGCGGATCGTGCCCTTCTTGAGGTAGTCGCTGATCTGCTCGGCGATGAGAACCGCAACCTTTTCCTGGGCCTCGTTGGTCGAGGCGCCGAGGTGCGGCGTGAGGATGACGTTGGGGTGCTGCAGGAGCGGTGCGTTGAAGTCGGTCGGCGGTTCGGCGGGGAATACGTCGAGGGCCGCGCCCTTGATCTTGCCGGACTGGAGACCGGCGAGGACGTCGGCGTCGTTGAGCAGGGTGCCGCGCGCGCAATTGATGAGGGAAACGCCGTCCTTCATCTTGGCCAGCGTCGCCGCGTTGACCATCCCCTTGGTTTCGGGGGTGCCCGGGGTGTGGAAAGTGATGTAGTCGGCCCGCGAATAAAGCTCGTCGAGCGTCACGCCCTCGATTCCCAGGCGGGCCATGTCTTCCCTGGAAACGTAGGGATCGTAACCCAGGACCTGCATCTTGAGCCCCAGGCCCCGCTCCGCGACCACTTTGCCGATCTGGCCCATGCCGACGACGCCGAGGACCTTGTTGGTGAGCTCGGTGCCCATGAAGGCGTTCTTCTCCCATTTGCCGCCCTTCATCGAAGCGGTTGCCTGGGGAATCTGGCGCGCCAGCGCCATCATCATCGCGACGGCGTGCTCGCCGGTGGTGACGTTGTTGCCGCCCGGCGTGTTCATGACCACGACGCCCTTCTTTGTGGCCGCGACCTTGTCGATATTGTCGGTTCCGCTGCCCGCCCGCCCGATCACCTTGCACCGCGAGACGTTGGCAAAGGAAACCTCGGTCGCCTTCGTGGCACCACGAACGACGATGCCGTCATACTCGTTGATGACCGCCGCCAGCTCTTCGGGCGACATCTTGCCCTTGACGTCGACTTCGATGCCTTCCTTGAGAAACACGTCGATACCGACCTGCTGCAAGCTGTCGAGGCAAAGGACCTTCATGGGGGAAAAACCTCCAGATGGGGGGTAACCCGGAAATCCGGGTTAGATCCGAGCAAACCAGTTTTTTACCAGATGGGCCGGAAAAAGTCAAAACGTCCCCGCCGGGTCCGGCGGGGACGGGAATCAGGAACTGCTACTTTTTGGGGGCCTTGGGCGCCGGGGCCTCGGCCTTGGGGCATTCCTTGCACGCCTTGTCTACCTTGTCTGCCTTGGCGGCTTTAGCGGCTTTAGCGGCTTTGGCTGCCTTGGCACCCTTGGGGCAATCCTTGCAATTGTTGTCGACAGGGCAGTTCTTGCAGTCTTTTCCTTCCTTGGCCTTGACTATCTTGGAGAGCGCGTCTCCCTTGAAGGTCACGGTAACCTTGTCTCCGACCTTGAACCCGTCGAGCTTGACGCCTTCGGCGGCCTTGAGCGTGACGGTTTCCTTGCGGCCCTTAACGGTCACGGTGCCGGCCGCCGCGTCGACGGCTTCGACCATCCCGGTGATGGGACGCTTCTTTTCGGCCTTGGGCGCAGATTCCTTCCCGGCTGCCGCCACCTTGGCAACCGGTGCGGCCTTCTTCTCTTCGGCGACGGCCGAACCTGCCACGGATAGGGCAAAAACGGCGGCGATCAACAGGGCGACGAACTTATCCATTTTTCTGGATCCTCCTTGGGAATATGGTTGATGGTACCGGACATCCACGAGTGGCGTCAACGGGGGCGTCAGGGGCGTCGGAGCCGTTACGGTGCGATGATCCCGAATTTCCGGAGGCGGTATATGTAGGTCTTGTAGCTCATCCGGAGCAGCTCGGCCCCACGGGTGTGTACGCCGCTGGAGCGTTCGACCGCCTGCCGGAGAAGTCCCTCTTCGACCGCCTCGAAATCGACCCCCTGCGGTGGCAGTTCGAACGCGCGCTGGACACCGGCCGCCCCCCCCTCGTCGGACAATTCCGGGGGAAACTCGTCCGGCGTGATGACGCCGGTTTCGGACAGGACCACCGCACGCTCGACGACCGAAGCGAGTTCCCGGATGTTGCCGGGCCAACCGTACCGCATCATCAGCCGCATCGCCTCTTTCGAGATGTCGCGAACCGGAGGAATCCCCTTCTCGCCGTGCTTGGACAGGAAGTGCGCCGCCAGCGCCGGGATGTCGGAGATCCGCTCGCGCAGCGGAGGGAGAGAGAGTTTCAGGATGTTCAGCCGGTAGAACAGGTCGGCCCGGAAGGCGCCCGCCTTGACCGCCTCTTCGAGCCCCCGGTTGGTGGCGGCGACGATGCGGACGTCGACAGGGATGTTGGTCTTTCCGCCGACGCGCCGGATCTCG
>JANXPS010000238.1 GCA_025357175.1 Deltaproteobacteria bacterium
CGACGGCGCGATCGATCCGGCCCTGCCTCCAGAGAACCCCGGCGGATGTGAACAGCATGTGCGAATCGGAGGGGTGGCCCTCGAGGTGGCGCGCGAGCGCTTTTTCCACCGTTTCGAAATTGCCGGATTCGGCCCCCGACCGAACGAGCTGATCCAGCGCCGTCCTGTTTTCCGGATCCAGCTCGAGCGCTCGCGAGAAGAGTTCGGCCGCCTCGTCCCGAAGCCCTTCCGCGGCACGAACCATTCCCAACCCGCACACCGCCGCATCGTCGCCGGCCCTCATGGCGATCGCCTCCGAAAACAGGAGCCCTGCCCGGGCCGTATCCCCTTCGACCAGCGCCAGCACGCCAAGCCCCGTCACGCAACGGGATTCGCCGGGGAGGGACCGCCTTCCTTCCTCGTACACTTTCCTCGCCTCGTCCATTTTTCCCAAGGCGGCCAGGCAATCCCCGATCTCCGGCAGCACCGAGACGTTCCCCGATTTAAGCAGCGCCAGGAACAGAGGAAGGGCCTCTCCCGGATGCCCGTCGCGCTTCAGTTTCAGTGCCGCTTCCATCGAAGCGGAATTGCCGGACCCCTTCCGGGCGGGGGCGGCGCTACCGGCGCTTGCCTCAGGAGCGTTCGCGACTGCAAACGCACGAGCGGAACTGAGCGCCTCGGCGGACAGTAATTCCAGCCTTGCCGACCGGGAATCGAAGTTCTGTAACTTCAGGGGATCGTAGAGGAAGCTCTGCCCCTTCTCCATGCCGTCGTACTGGACATGCCACCCGACGGACCGTTCGGCCGCATTGAACCGGGCTTTCCGCTCTTGGAAAACCTTCCGTTCCCCGTGCTCCTGGCTCCGGATCGGGTAGTGGCGCAGGATGAACTTCACGGGGAATACCTTCCGGCCTTCGAACGAGATGCTGTGGCCGCCGCTCTCGACGATCTTGACCGGCGAGTCGGTCTTTTTCCACGCCTTGATCTGGAAGGCGTTGAACGACTCCGCGCGCTCGCAATAATGCATCGCGTCACGGACGTCGGTCCCGGGGGCGAACCGGTTGTCGGTCGGGCGGAAGTTGAACAGCTCGAAGTCGATCGCGTTGCAGCCGAGTCGGTCAACGTAGCGGATCGCCTCGGACAGGGAAAGCCCATCCCAGGGCGATTCCCGGAATTCGTCGGCGTCGTGGTGGATGAACCAGTCGGCCTCGAGGGAGGCCGCAAGCTGCTCCTTCCGGCGGAGGATGTGGCTCCAGATGTATTCCCGCCGGTTTTCCTCGGGAAAGCCGGAGTCGCCGGGAAACTTCTCGATCCGAAGCAATCCCCTGCCGAGCCACTTCGACGCCTTTTCGACGGTGTCGTCGGTGGACATGTGATCGATCAGGTAGACTTCGACTCCCTGCCCGACCAGGTACCCAAGGACGTGATCGATCACGTCCCCTTCGTTGTGGGCCGACATGATCGCCACGACCCGGAACGGCGCGGCCCCGACTGTCCCGGCCGGGGAAGGTTTCAGAGTCGCCCTGGCCTCCTTCACGGCATCCCCCGGAAAATGAGAAGCAAACTTCGTCACGATCCGAGCCCGGTTTTCGGCGTCGCGTTCCTGGTCCTTCATATATTGTCCCCCTCCATGGTTTCGATATCCGAACAGCGGTTCCGGTATCCGGCGTCCGAAGTGCCCGCAGGCCCCCAGCGCGATCCAGAATGCCCAGTCCTCGTATCCCGTGTCGGTCGGGAACCCGTTCACTTTCTCCCAATCGCGCCGCCGGAACATCGAGCAGTAGGCGAAAAAATTCCCTTCGAGAAGACGGTTGAAATCGTATTCGCCGACCTCGACAGCCGTCTTCCGGCCCGAGTCGTCGAAATGGAACTGGTCGGTGTATGCGATCGAGAGACCCGGTTCGGCGTCGAGCAGGGAGACGCATGCGGCGACCATTCCGGGAAGAATCACGTCGTCGGCATCCAGGCAAAGGATGTATCCGCCCCCGGCCTCGAAAATCCCGCGATTCCGGGCCTTGCCGGGATGCCCCGAATTGGGCTGGGAAACGACTTTGACCGGACACGATCGGCTCTCGGACGCCAGTCGGTTCGCAACCGAGAGGGAGCCGTCCGTGCTGCCGTCGTCCACGATGACGATCTCGAGCTCCCGGAAGGTCTGTGCGAAGACGCTGTGCACCGCGGCTTCGAGATAACGGCCGTAGTTGTAGCACGGGATGACCACCGACACCCGCGGAGGGCCGACCCGCTCGATCCCGGCCTCGCACGACCGCCCGGCGCGGAGTTCCATGGCTTCACGGAACGCCTGTTCGTACCCTTCGGCGGTCCGTTCCCACGAAAATCGTTCCCCGGTGGAACGCGCGGCGGCGGCTCCGGCCCTTTCGACCCATCCGGGAGCGGAGAGGAGGGCATCCAGCGCCTCCATCAGCGTCTCCTCGTCGTTGGGCCGGTAGACGACCCCGGTCTCCCCTGCGACCACGGTCTCGGGCGCCCCGCCCACGTCGGCGACGAGCGGCACGCAGCCGCAGGACTGCGCTTCGAGCGAAACCAGGCTGAACGATTCGAATTTCGAGGGAATCGCACAGATCGACGCCCGGGAATATTCCTCGGCAAGCAGCTCGGGTGAAAGGATCCCGGCGAATTCGACCCGGGGGCAAACCGCCCGGATCGCGTCCCGGTCCAGGTATTCCTCGGCTCCCCACAACGCGGCCCCGCCGCAGAGGCGGAGGGTCGCGTGGGGATGTCTCGGCGCAAGCCGGATGAACGCCCGGATCAGGAGGTCTGCGTTCTTGTCGGGAACGAGCGCGCCGACGAAAAGGATGCGATTCGGGTCGCGCCGGACATCGCGGGGGAAGAAGACCGAACGATCGACGCCGTTGGGAACCATCCGGAGCCTGTCCGCGAATATCCCCGACTCGAGCAGGTTTTCCCGAACAGCCCCGGACACGCAAACGACGAGGTCGGCTTCGCGGTTGAGGAGTTCGCGGGCGTCGACCCCCGTCAGGAAGTCGATTTTCTGGTGGTGGAAGAGAACGACACGCGCCGTTTCCGGTGGAACGTGCCGATAGCTTCCCAGGTCGGGGCCGGAGCAGAACGCGAGCACGTCGCACCCTTTCGAGAACTCGGGGAAGTCGCCACGCGCCCAGGCGTCGTAGGGAAGATAGGACACGCCGTTCAGCTCGACACGTCCCGAAGTCCCCGTCTCCCCGGCGACCGCGACGCGGTGCCCCCGCGAGGCCATCGCCGCAGCGGAGGCACGGACCGCCGTCTCGAGCCCCCCGCAGCTTCCCTCCGGGGGAATCGGCCCCGAGCTGGAAACGAACGTGACCGTCATCGGGTTCTTCATGGATTCAGCCCACTTTTCGGACGGGCTTTCTTCCGCCGCCCGCGCCGACCTGGGCAGGGAAAGCTCCTTCTGACCCGGGAGGAAGGGGAACGGAGGCCAAAGACTTTCGCCGGTGACGGCCTTGCCCGATCGCAGCGTTTCCTCGAGTTGTTCGATTCGCCGGCTCCCGAGGGAATATTTTCGGCAATGCCCGAGGAAGGTTCGCGCGCTGTCGGGCGCACCCTGCAGGGCGGCGGCGACGGCCAGGCCGTACAGCGCCTCGGCGCAGCGGGTATCCTCTTCGAGCGCCCAGGCGAAGCATTCGGTCGCGAAGGCGTGGTCGGTTTCGGGTCGCCCTCCCCACCAGGGAGGATAGTAGGCCAGGGCGCGCACCCCGAGATCCGCCAGGCACAACGCCCGCGTCCGCGGAGACTCGACCGGGAACATGCGGCCGTAGACGGAGAGGGCCGCCTCCTTCGTGCGGTAGCGTTCCGAGAGGATCGCGTTCTCGCGGGACATGACGTTGTCCCGGGACGAGATGGCCCCGGCGTGCTCGAGATACAGCCCCAGCATTTCCGGCACGTGGAGCGCCTTCATTCCGGCCAGGGTGAATTTCAGGTTGAAGTCGAAGTCGCCCGCCGCCTTCAGGGCGCCGTCGAACAGGCCGATCGACGCGTGAACCGTTTTCCGCCAGACCGACTGGGGGCCGAACTGGTAGTGCAGCAGGGAGGCCGGTGGAAAGAAATCGGGATACCGGAAGAACCTGCCGCCCCGGTTCTGCTCGAATTTCTCGTTCGGGATTTCGGAGACGAGGCAATCGCCGTAGACGAGATCGACGTCTGGACGGCTTTCCAGCAGCCCGACGAGTTTCTCGAGCGCGTCGGGCCGATGCCGGTCGTCGGAGTTCGAATTGGTGAGGTATTTGCCGGAAGCCACTTCGATCGCCCGGTTCCAGGCCGCGTAAAGCGTTTCCCGTTCGGTCCGGAGGTAGACGATGTGACCGTGCTTCTCCCGGGCCTCCTGGACGATTCGCCCCTCGTCCTGCTCGGAGCCGCTGTCGACGACGACGATTTGCATGAGCCCCTTCTCGAAAAGGGTCTGCCGCGTGAGATCTTCGATGCAGCCGGCAACGAATTTCTCCGAGTTGTAAAGAGACACCAGGGCTGAGAGGAGGTACCGCGCTTCGGCCAATATCAATTCCTTTCCGTTTTGCCGAAACAGGCCCAGTGCCACCGGCCATGCTCCGGAATCGTCACGCTTTCGATGGCATGCAGGAAAAGCCCTGTTTCCCGGACGAGTTCCTCGATTTCCGCCACGCTCCAGCGCACGGAGGGTTCGTACTGCCTCAAGTCGGCATCGGAGGTCCCGTAATCGAGGTCCGCGAACTGGCAGACGAAGAGCCCCCTGCCGGACAGCTTCCGGCCGAGGCCGGCGACGTAATCCTTCACGAGATCACGGGTTAGATGCTGGAACACGATGATGCTGAACACGAAATCGATTCCGGCCGGGATCGCGTCCTTCCATTCGTCGGCGAGGACCGGCACGAAATTCCGGACATCGTGTTCCGACAGGAATCGCGTCGCTTTCCGGAGAATGCCGGGCGTGACGTCGATTCCGTAGACGACCTTTACGCGAGGAGCGATGTGCAGCGTGTCCCTCCCGTACCCGCACCCGATGACGACGGCCGTCATCTCCCGGTCCAGGTCGACGAACGGGTCGATCATCAGGTCGGCACCGCCCGTATCGACGAGACCGCCATAGCACGAATGGCTTTCGAAATAGCCCTCGTCCTGGATCGCCTTCCAGTATCCCAGGTTGGAGCGGACCGGACCGGGAGGCGTTTCGGGCGAAGCATCCGGAGAAAACAGGAGCGGCGGAGGCGCGGGAACCAGTGTCTTGTCCTTCGCGCGCCGGAAGAATTCCCGTTCGAAATCGAGCACGACGTCCGCTTCCTGGTGGTACTTCTCGAGAAACTCCCCGGTCTTCTGCCCGGGATGCTGCCGGTAGCTCCCGAGGAGGGCATCAGCCGAATGCAGCTGCGCGTGCCGGAAAAAACGCGTCCACAATTCGAGATCGCCGGCGAATTGCATGTCTCCCCTCAGGTAGCCGCCGGCCTGGTCCCACAACGATTTTCGCCAGAACGTCCCCTCCTGCTGGATGTAGGGATCCCGGTATTGCTTGTCGAGATATTTCGCCCGGCTCCAGGCAGGCAGATGATCGAAGACCCAGGATTGCCGCCCCTCGGCATCGATCCCGTTCGGCCTGCTCATGATCCAGCGGATTTGCGGTTGCTCCATGAACGCGAGCGCCACGTGCGCGAAGGCGCCGGGCTGCAACCGGTCGTCGGAGTTGATCCAGGTCATGATCTCGCCGGTCGCCCGTTGGAAACCCTCGTTGATGGCCCGGTACTGCCCGCCGTCACGCATGCTCTGCCAGTGCGTCAGGAACTTCCCGTAACGCCGGATGATGTCGACGGACCCGTCGGCGCTCCCGCCGTCCATGACGATGTACTCGAGGTTCGGATAGCGCTGGCCGAGGACCGATTCGATGGCCTCCGCCAGGAAAGGGGCCTGGTTGAACGACGGGGTCACCACGGAGATGCGGGGGTAGCGTTCGTCCCGTTCGACCTCGAACCGCTTGTAATGATCCCAGGTCAGCGCCGGATCGCGGCGGGAGGCCCCGGCGGCGCCCTTCTTCCAGAAGACGTTGCACGAGGAAGGCATGCCGGCGTCGTATCCCCAGTCCACGGCCGGGAGCTTCCAGTAGTCGTCGAAGAATTTCCTGGAGATCACGTACCGTTCCGGATCCCGTTCCATCTCCTCGAGCGTGATTCCCGGAGCGTCGGCCATGCAGTTCACGGCCATGAAATCCATGAATTCGTTCGCCCAGCATGTGCCGCTCGAGAGCAGGATATCGAAGCAGTGCAGGGAGAATCCACCCGGCTTCAGCACCCGGTCGAGATCGATGCAGATGTTCCTGTACAGTTCACGGTTGGTCTCGAGACCCGACGGAACGTGTTCGAGCGTGGATATGCTGAATACGAAATCGAAGTATTCCTCGGGGAGTTCCGCGTTGAAATTCCCGATGTAGTCGGACACCATCCGGTAGCCCGATGCCTCGACCGACCGGGGCCCGTTGCCGACGCCTTCGAGCTTGTCGAGGTTCCAGCACTCGTATTCGTCCTTGAAATGGCGGAGGATGCGCGAATCCCCGCCTCCGATATCGAGGATCCTGGACCCCGCGGGAACGTATTTCTTGATGAAGGCGAATATCAGAAGGTCCTGATAGGCCTTCAGGTCGCAGTAATCGGGATCGACCTTCTCGTGGAACAGTTCGATGTCGAGTTCCCGAAAGAGGTCGAAATGGCGCCGCTTCGAATAGTGGAATTCGCGAAAATCGTCGACCGAGATCGCCTCGGCGGCCTTGAACCGGGCCACGCGGCGAAGCCACGGCTGCAGCGTCCGGGTGGGGTCGAGCCGCTCCTCGAAATATTCGATGCACCGCGGGGCGGCGGCGAGCACGGCATCGTCGGGAACGAAGGCGCGCGGATCCTCGACGACCTGCCCGATCCCCCGGTCGGCGACCCGATCGCTCATTTCCCCGATCCGGTTGACGGCGACGGGAACCCCGTGCTGCAGATAGGACGCGATCTTTCCCGATGCCATCCCGATGTGAAGCAGGTTTTTCCCTTCCCATATGTTGTTGTAGGTCGGCCGGTAGAAGGCCACGCCCAGGTCGGCGGAGAAGATGAAATCCCTCATTTGCGACGGCAGGTCGAACGGCCTGGACGAGAAATGAATCCGGTTTTCCCCCCGCATTCCGAGCAGCATGTCCCTCGTCCGGCTGTCGACCCCGCGAGTCGCGTGGTCGAGTGCGTACCGGTTGTGGATCACGAGGTGCCAGTTTGCGGGCCAGTTCCGGACGGATTCGACGAGCTCGTCGCAAAGGGACCATTTGGCGACGCTCCCCATGAACAGCGCCACGCGCGCGTCTGCCGGCAGGCCGAACATCTCGTGGAACAGGCGGGGCCTGGGATCCGGCGGGGGAAACGAGCCGCAGCCGGCGACCGGAACGAGGAACATCCGCTCCCGGTCGATCCGGTTTTCCCGGCCCAGCTCCCGGGCGCGCGCCTCGTCCTGGACGATCGCGAACGATAGCCCCCGGCACGCCTCGATCTCGGGCGCCTTGAAATCGGCGCCGGCCTCGGAGGAAAAGAAGATTTCGTAGGAAATCAGGCCGAACGGCTTGCCGAGGGCCTTCGCGATCGCGGACGCCTCGATGATCCCCCGGTCGACGCCGATGATCATGGAGGCCGCACCGAACCGATACCGGGATTCCGGCGTCAGCTTCCCTCCCGGATGCGAAAGGATGCAACCCTGCGACGCGGTGGCAGGCTCCGCCAGCACCATCCGGGCACCGGCGCAGGGGGCCCGCTGGGAGATGGCCCCGTCCCGGGGGGAATGGATGTCGACCCGCCATCCGTCCCGGACGAGCAGTTCGACGATCCCGGTCAGGCCCGGGTTGTTGTTGATGTTGCCCTCGGGATGGAGGATGACCGCCAGCGGCATCGCCATCACGCCGCCCCGAGCACGAAGAACGCGTACCAGCTGTCGGCAACGGGCGGTTCTTCGGAAAGCCATCGGTATGCGGAAATCACGCGCATGCCGGAGCTTCCGGCCATCTCCTCGATCTCGGGGGCGAACAGGTAGCGCATCCCGTGGTCCTCCGTCAGCGTGGCGAGAGCGCCGGTGCCCTTGTCGCGAAGTTCGATGTCGAAATGGACGTTCACCAGGTTCCGGTCCGGCAGGAGCGTCGAGGTAGTCCGGCGCGTCGCGACGAGCGTTCCACTTTCGGCGGTTCGGACGGGATTCTTCGGCGGGTCGCCCAGGACGCCCGGTCCGTACCAGCAATCGAACAGGAAAAGCCCCCCGGCATCCAGATGGGCGCGGGCGGTCCGGAAGGTGGCCATCAGATCCTCGGTTGTCGTTTGATAACTCATCACGTGGAACAGCGACACGACGGCGTCGTAGCGCATTCCGTCGCGATAGTCCCGGATGTCGCCGACCGAGAAGCGTGCGATTTCCGCGGGGACTTTCAGGGCGTCGAACCGCTTTTCCGCTTCGGAGATCATCGCCGGCGACCGGTCGACGCCTGCGACGGCGTAACCCTGCTCGACGAAGGCCTGCACATATTTCCCGGTGCCGCACCCGAGTTCGAGCATCCGCCGGCCGGCCGGCGAGTTCCGCCGGATGATCCGGCTCACGTATTCGGCTTCCGCCCGGTAATCCTTGTCGCGATAGAAAAGGTCGTAGTGCTTCGCGTATTCGTCGAAGACGCTCACCCGAGCACCTCGCGCACCGATGAAATGACCGTCCGCTGCTGTTCCGCCGTCAGCGAAAGGCCGTTGGGGATGTAGAAGCCGCCGCGCGCCAGTCGCTCGGCCACCGGATACGACTCGTTCCGGAACAGCCCCATCCGCTGGAAAACCGGCTGTTCGTGCATCCCGAGAAAGAATGGCCGCGTCTCGACGCCGAGATCCCGCAGCCGCGACATGATCTCGACCGTGCCGGTCGTGCGGTCGTCGCCCAGCACGAGTCCGTAGACCCAGTAGACGCTTTTCGCCCAGGGCATCTCGATCGGAAGCATGATCGACGGCAATCCCGCAAAGGCCGCGTCGTAGGCGTGGGCGATCTCGCGCTTCCGGGCGACCGTCTCACCGATACGCTCGACCTGCCCGACCCCCATCGCGGCCTGGACATTGGTCATCCGGTAGTTGTACCCGAGCGACTCGTGGAGAAAGCGGCGGCCCGGCTGGAAGCAGAGGTTGCGCAGCGATCGCGCCCGCTCGGCGTGTTCCCGGCTTTTCACGAGCACCATGCCGCCTTCGCCGGTCGTGACCAGCTTGTTGGCGTAGAAGCTGAAAGTGCCGATATGGCCGATGCCGCCGCAGCGACGCCCCTTGTATTCGGCCCCGTGAACCTCGGCCGCATCCTCGATAACGGTGAGCCCGTGCTTTTCCGCCAGCGCCATGATCGGGTCCATGTCGGCGGGGTGGCCGTAGATATGCACCACCAGGATGGCCCGCGTCCGGGGGGTGATGCGACGCTCGACCTGGGCAACGTCCATCTGCCGGCTGTCGGGGTCGCTGTCCACCAGCACCGGCACGCCACCGGCCCTGACGACCGACTGCGCGGGCGAGATGATGGTGAAGGCCGGCAGGATGACCTCGTCCCCCGCCTCGAGGCCGAGGAGATCGACGGCGATGTCGAGCGCGGTCGAGCCGTTGGAGACGGCGATGCCGTGGGGCATGCCGCAATAGGCGGCCCATCGCTCCTCGAACAGGTCGAGATATTTCCCGGCGGACGAGATCCAGCCGGAAGAGAGGGCGTCGTTTACGAGTTCGATGTCGCGCGCCGTGATCAGCGGTTCGCACACGGGAATCATCAGAATTGTTCCTTTTCGACCAGCCCGGTGTAGGGCCCCTGCTTGATCTCGAGGAAGATCGTGTTCTCGAGGCAGTTGAAGCGGTGCCCGCCCGAGACGAGCTGGATCATGTCCCCTTCCTCGAGCACCCACGTCCCCAGAATGCTCTTGTCCATCGCGTAGAGTTCGACTTCGGTCCTCCCCTTCCGGATCAGCAGCGTTTCGGGCGTACCGACCAGGTGCCGCTGGAGCGGGAGATGAGAGTGCCGGGCGACGACTCCGCCCGACGGATAGACGACGAATCCGAGCTGCTGGTAATAGCTGTCGGGGGAGAGGAATACCGTTTCCTCCGGCATGAAATCCTTCCGGACGATGGTGGCGATATGCTGGCCGTTCCAGGTGATGTGCTCCACGGGGTTTCCACGCCCGCGGGAAAGGTGATCGAGGATGCTCATCGCCTCCCCGGCGAGGCTCCTCACGCTGAAGTGGCGATCGACAACCGCCTTGCAGTTTCGCGCGAGCCGTTCCCCGAGAACCTTGTCGCCGATCAGCTTCACCACGGCATCTGCGAACTCGGCCGGTTCGTCCGCGAGGAGCAGCTCTTCCCCGTGCCGGGTCGGCAACCCTTCGGCGCCGAGCGTCGTCGACACGATCGGAATGCCGCACGCCGCGGCCTCGAGGATCTTGAAGCGGGTACCGGACTCGAACATCAACGGAACCAGGGCGACGTCGGCGTGACAGAGGTAAGGCAGCACCGACGGAACCTTCCCTGTGACGACCACGTTCGGGTGACTGACGTCCGGGAGCACCCGGTCGGCGCCGTTGCCGATCACGTACAGCGTGACGTCCGGTATCCGCCGGAGCACGGCCGGTAGTACCTCTCCGATGACCCAGCGCGCGGCGCGCGCCATCGGGCTTGCCTCGGAA
>JANXPS010000258.1 GCA_025357175.1 Deltaproteobacteria bacterium
TCTCCACCGCCGGCGCGGCGCAGACCGTCCTGGACACGATCGACAGCGCGATCTCCACGGTTACCACGGCGCGCGGCAGTCTGGGCGCCCTCCAGAACCGGCTCGAGTCGGTCATCCGCAACCTCTCGGTCAGCATCGAGAACACCACGGCCGCCAACTCGCGCATCCGCGACGTGGACGTGGCCGAAGAAACCGCTTCCTACACCCGCAACCAGATCCTGGTGCAGGCAGGCGTCTCGGTCCTTGCCCAGGCCAACCAGCAGCCTTCGATCGCCCTTTCGCTCCTCAAGTAACAAGGGGCGCGTAAAAACTGCTGAACGCATCAAACCGGGGGAGGGGAGAATCACCCCTCCCCCGGACGGTATGAGGTGATGAAGATGAAAATACAGGCCATAACCAGCGGGTCGGAGTTCGAAGTCACGCGTCCCGAGCCCGCATCCCGAAAAATAGCCAGCGAAGTCGTCGCGGTTTCCGCGGCCTCCGGGACCGAAAGCGGGGTGCCGCAGTCGTCCCCTGCGGCCGTTACCCCGGTCCAGCCGGTCGCGAAGTCGAAGGAAATGGAACGGCTCGCCGAGGAAGTCCAGCGGCACTTCAAGGAGAACCCGTCGAAGCTCGACATCTCGCTCGACAAGGATCTCAAGATGATCGTCACCAAGGTGCTCAATGCGGAATCGGGCGAGGTGGTTCGGCAGTATCCCCCCGAGTCCGTCATCGAAGTGATGAAGTATCTCCGGACTCAACGCGGGATGATCGTCAACGAGAAGGGGTAGTCCCATGGCCGACTCCGTCAATTTCTCCGGGCTTTCCTCCGGGATCGATTCGACGAGCCTCATCAAGGCGCTCGTCGACGCGAAGCGGCAACCGATCGTCCTGCTCCAGGCGCAGGCCGACGAGTACCAGGCGAACATAACCCGGATGGACGATTTCGCCGGGAAACTGACGACGCTGCGAAGCGCTGCCCAGACGTTGGCCACGGCCAGCTCCTTTTCGGCCTTCTCGACCAGCACCAGCAACAGCGACGTGATGACTGTCGCGGCTTCCACTTCGGCTTCCGAGGGGAACCACACCGTCGTCGTCCAGCAACTGGCCGCCGGCCAGACATCCAAGTCGGACCAGACCTCCGTTTCCGCGAACAATCCTTTCGGGTTGGACGGCAAGCTCACGTTGACGCCGGCAGCCGGTACGAACGTTTCGGTTCCCGTCAACCAGGTTTCGTTCCTGGCGACCGATTCCCTGTCGGCCATCCGGGACAAGATCAACAACTCGACACCGACCGCCTACGGGTCGCTCTCCTTCCTGGCCGTTCCAACCAGCGGCACCAAACTCGCAATCGACGACAAAACATACGAGTTCTACGACAGCGGGGCTGGAGCCTATTCCGGCACGAACATCGGAGTCGACGTCAACGGCGCAACGAGCGATGTGGTCGCGACCCGTCTGGCTTCCGCGGCAGCGGGCACCGGTTCCTTGATGACCACCATCGGAAGCGTCATCACGGTGAAAGCAAAGACGGCCGGAAGTGGCGGAAACCTGATCGGGATGACCAACACGAATGCCGCCGGCGGGACCGATGGCGCGATCCAGATGTCCGGGACGAAGCTTTCCGGCGGGATCCCGTCTTATTCCGCGGGTCTCATCAACTCGGGGACGACCGCCGCGCCCTCCTGGTCGCTGGTGCTGAGCGGCAAGAGCATGGGAGAGGTTTCCGCGTTCACGACAAACTACACGCCAACCGTGCCCGGAGACCCCAAGACGTTATCGTTTGCCAACGTCCAGACCGCCAGGGACTCGATCATCGACATCGACGGGATGAACGGCATCCGGCGTTCCACCAACGTGATCACCGACGTCATCGCAGGCGTCACGATGAACCTGGTCGACGCACCTGCCGACAAGAAGGCGGTTTCAATCGGGGTGGCCAAGGACAACGGCGCGATCCGCTCCAAGGTGGATGCGTTCATAAAGGCGTACAACGACATCGCTTCATACATCCGCACCAACTCGCAATACGACGCCACGACGAAAAAAGCCGGCCCGCTGCAGGGGGATCTCGCGATATCCACCGTATCGAACGGACTTTCATCCTCCCTCGTCAATTCGGTTTCCGGGCTCGGCGGGAATTACAACGCACTGTCGCGTGTCGGCATCCGGACAGGATCTGACGGGACGCTGACCATGGACACGGCGAAGTTCGACACGGCGATGTCGGCCGACTTCAAGGGGGTCGTCGACCTGTTCACGAAAAATCTGACGACCGGAACGAAAGGCGTGGCATCCCAGATCATGGACAAGGTAGACCGCTGGATGTCTCCCGTCGACGGCATCGTCGCCAACCGGAAAAAGAGCCTCCAGACGAATATCACGAACATCAACGCCAGCGTGACCCAGAAGGAATCCTCTGTCACGTTGTATGAGGCATCACTCAAAGTGAAATTCGCGAACATGGAACAGCTGATCGGTTCCTTGAAAAGCCAGGGGCAGACGCTCGGATCGATCTAGTATTTTTCATGGCGCCGTTCGTTTCACCATCGACTTGAGAGGAAATTTAAACATGCAGATGCAGGCCAACCTGAACAAATACCAGCAGACCACCGTCAGGACGGTCACGCGGGAAAAACTCCTCCTGATGCTGTTCGATGGCGCCATCGGTTTCGCCAACGCTTCCGCCAACCGGTTGGCCGCCGGGGATACGGTCGGTTTCCGGGAATATCTTCTCAAGTGCCAGGCGATCGTCACCGAGTTCCTGACCACCCTCGACATGAAGGTGGGGGGCGAGGTCGCCCTGAATCTTCAGCAGCTTTACCTGTTCATGATCGATCACATGACCCAGGCTAACCTCCGAAAGACCGGTAAAAACATGAACGATGTCGCCCGCATCCTCGGGACGCTTCGCGACGGGTTCGACGGCGCCATCCGTTCCCTCGCGACGCCTTCAGGCGACAGGGGATAGCAACCATGGATGCCGGTGCGCGGGATTTCGCCCGGGAGATGGTCGAAATCCTGTCGGGATATCGAAGCGCGACCGCGGATCTCGTAGGGGCGATCGAGCGGTTCGACGACGGGGAGACGGATGCGGCGATCGAGAGGCGGGCCCGTGCCATCGTTTCCTACCAGCAGACGATCGATGCATGGAATCGTCTTGCGACGGATGAAAAAGATGTATCGCTCCTTGTTCCGGTGAACGGGCACCTCGCTTGCATACGAGAAGAAGACGCCGATGTCCTGAAACTTGCCATATCGATAAAAGAAGAGATCGGCGGCGAACTCTCGCGTCTGGGAACGCTGCGCAAGGTCGATCGAGCCTACCTGCCGGCCGACACGGAGATGTTGAGGATCGTCAGCGGCAAAGGGTGAACCGGGGCATCGACGGTGATCCCCGCCGACGGAGGCCCCTGATTTGGCTGTGGAATTCGTAACACCCCGAACGCTTTCCCGACAACTTGCGGGTTTATCCCGACGAGGAATTCCGCCGCTCGACGAGGTGGTTTCCTCTCGCACCGGAAACTTTCCCGTTCCCCGGTTTTCGGGAAAGACCATCCACAGCAGCTACGATCCGCTCGAGGAGGCGCGTCGGTTCGTTGACGCCTTCCGCCGGCAGAACGACACTCCGCCCGGTGGCCGGGTGGCCGTCCTGGGCAACGGTTTCGGATACGTTGCGGAGGCGCTGGCCGAAGCCGGTTTCCGGCCGGTCGTATTCGAGCCCGTGCCTTCCCTCTTTGCGGGGATGGCGGAGCATCGGGACGCAGCCGGATTCCTCGAGCGCATCCCCTGCTTCCTCCTCGACGATCCCGCCGACCTCTACCGGGCGGGGCCGCACAAGGCGCAACTGGCCGGTGTCGATTCCTTCCTGGTTCTCCCGTACGTTTCCTGGCTGCTCCCGTCGTTCGCCGACAGTTTTCGAAGCAAGTGCGCCGCGATCGCATCGGCGTGTTCCGCCTCGTGCAAGGTTTCGGTCGTCTCTCCCATTTACGGGGGCGCGATCGAGATCGCCCGATACGCGGCCGGCGGACTCCGGGCCAACGGGATGGCGGTCGATTTCGTCGACGCATCCCCGTTTGGCGACATCGTGCCGGCGCTCCGATCCTTTCACGCCGCGCGCGACCGGAAAGGACGGATCTTCGACGCCGGAATCGCCACGTTCCTCAAGTGGGCTGGGGGGCAGGTCGAGGCAAGGGTCAACGCGTTCGATCCGGCGATCGTGCTGGTGCTGCCCGACGCCCCGGTGGGCGATGAGCAGATTCGCGCGTTCCGTGACCAGGGCCGCCGCGTCGTCACCTGGTTCGTCGAAGACCGTCACCTGCTGCGCCGCTGGGAGTCCGAAGCCGGGTCCTTCGACCTGTTCTTCCCGATCCAGAAAGGCGATTTTCCCCGGGAACTCGAGATGGCGGGCCAGAAGCATCAGCACTACCTTCCGCTTGCGGCCGACGATACGGTCTTTTTCCCGGCTCCGCTCGATGCCGGCGAACGCGGTGAATTCGGGTCTCCGATCTCCTTCATGGGAGCGGCGTACCACAACCGCACCCGGTTTTTCCAGGCGCTCGCGGATCGGCCCTTCAAGATATGGGGCAACGGGTGGCCTTCCGACGGACCGCTCGCGGCGAACGTCCGGGGCGGGGGACGCCGGGTGACCGCCGCCGAAACGGCCAGGATCTTCAACGGGACCGACGTCAACGTCAACCTGCATTCGTCGGTCAGTCACGAGGGGGTCAATCCGTTCGGAGACTTCGTGAATCCCCGCACCTTCGAGATCGCCTGCTCCTCCGCCTTTCAATTGGTCGACCGCAGGTCTTTGCTGCCCGATCTCTTCGAGCCCGGTTGCGAAGTCGAGTGCTTCTCCGACCGCTCCGGGTTCCTGGCGCTGCTCGACGGCTACCTGTCGGATCCGGACGGCCGACGCGAAATGGCCTCCCGTGCGCGCTTACGGGTGCTCAGGGAGCACACTTACCCGCAAAGGATGCGGGAAATGCTCGAGGCGATCCACGAGCACTGTCCTCCCGAGGCG
>JANXPS010000280.1 GCA_025357175.1 Deltaproteobacteria bacterium
CGGACGATCACCCGGCCTCCGTCCACTTCGCCGACCGACTCGACGACCCGGACGCCCTTCTTTTCGAGTTCCTCGACCGCCTGCGGATTGTGGATCAGCGGCCCCAGCGAGCGGATGGGCTGTCCGGCATCCTCGGCCGCCCCCCGTGTCGCTGTCTCGTTGGCGATCGCGATGGCCCGCTTGACCCCGAAGCAGAAACCCGCGCTGCGTGCGATCAGGATCTGTTTCACAGCATTTCCATCATCGCGTCGACCACCTCGTCGATCGTCATCGTCGTGGAATCGATGTAGACGGCGCCCTCGGCCATCCGGAGCGGCGAATGATCGCGCGTCGAATCCTGGATGTCCCGCCGGAGCACGTCCCGAAGGACGTCTTCGAACGGCGGCGCCTCGCTCTTCCATTCGAGAAAGCGTCGGCGGGCGCGAACGGCCGCGGCCGCGTCGAGAAAGAATTTGACCTCGGCGTCGGGAAAGACGACGGTGCCGGTGTCCCTGCCTTCGAGCACGACGCCTCCGTCGGCACCCATCCGCCGCTGCAGCGCGACGAGCGCCTCGCGAACCTGCGGGTGGCGGGAGACGTCGGAAGCGCCCATCCCCATGTCGGGGACGCGGATCGCGGCGCTGACGTCTTCGCCGGCCATGATGACGCGCAGTTCCCCGCCCTCGCGTCGGAACGCCAGGTCGAGCCCCGCGCACAGCGTCCCCAGCTTCGGGCCGTCGTCCCAGGAGATGCCGGCCCGCCTGGCAGCCAATGCGCACGCCCGGTAGGTGGCGCCGGTATCGAGGCGCAGCAGTCCCGCGCGCTCCGCGAGCCGTTTCGAAACCGTGGTCTTGCCGGAGCCGGCCGGGCCGTCGATCGTGACGATCGGGCGCGTCCGGACGGGAGCGCTCAAGGCCGGAGCCCCGCGAGCTGGGCGTGGAAAGTCGGGAACGAGGTGTCGATGCAGGCGGTATCGGAGATACCGATGCCGATGCCGGAAGCGACCGAAAGAATCGCGAGCGACATGGCGACCCGGTGGTCGCCCCGGCTGTCGCACCGGACGCCCGCGGCGATGCGGGACGGCCCCTCGATCCACATCCCGTCGGGATATTCCCCGCACCGGACCCCGAGCGCCGTCAGCGCATCCGCCATCGAGCGGATCCGGTCGGACTCCTTCACGCGAAGTTCCTGCGCCCCCCGAATCTCGGTGCGCCCTTCGGCGAATGCGGCGGCGATGCAAAGCGCGGGCACCTCGTCGACCAGTCCGGGAATCTCTTCGGGGACGATGTCGGTTGCGCGAAGCGCGGCCCCCCGGACCACCAGGTCGGAGACGGGTTCGCCCCCCTCGTCGCGCGCATTTTCCTCGTCGATCGTCGCACCCATGCGGCGAAGGACGTCAACGACGCCCGTGCGGAACGGGTTCATGCCGATGCAGGGGAGCCGGACGCAGGAGCCGGGGACGCACGCGGCCAGCACCAGGAAGAAGGCGGCGGAGGAGATGTCGGCCGGCACGGAGAAATCGGACGCCGACAGCGTCGTGGCGGGATGCACCGTCACCGAGCGGCCGTCCCGCACGATGCGCGCGCCCATGGCCGTGAGCATCCGCTCGGTGTGGTCGCGCGACAGCATCGGCTCGACGACCGTGACCGGGGAATCGGCATAGAGACCGGCGAGCAGAAGCGCGGATTTGACCTGGGCCGAGGCGACCGGCATCTCGTAGCGGATGCCCTTGAGGTTTCCGCCCCGGATGCACAGCGGGGGCAGCGAGCCGCCGGCGCGGGCGACGATCGTGGCGCCCATCGAGGCAAGCGGTTTGATCACGCGACCCATCGGCCGGCGGCGAAGGTAGGGATCGCCCGTGACGATCGTGAGGAACGGCTGGGCGGCCAGCAGGCCGGCGCCGATCCGGATGGTCGTGCCCGAGTTGCCCGCGTCGATCACGTCAGCCGGTTCGGACAGGTTTCGCATCCCCTGCCCGACGACCTTCACGTCGGTGGGGGAAACAAAGTCGACCGAAGCGCCCAGGGCTCGCATCATGGCCGCCGAGCGAAGCGTGTCCTCGGCGTGGAGGAATCCGCGGATGCGGCTCGCCCCGTCGGCCAATCCCGCGAACATGACGGCCCGGTGGCTGATCGACTTGTCGCCCGGCACCGTGACGGTGCCCGCAATGCTTATTCTTTGATTCATGGTTTCAAATCCCGTCCCGGATTTTCTTGGACCTGCCGAAGTAGGCGAGGATTTCATCCTCGTCCCCCTTTCGGATCAATCCTTCGATGAGCGCCAGGTTCTTCCGATAGTGCGCCATCGCCCGAAGCATCTCGGGGCGGTTCTGCAGGACGATGTCCTTCCACATGGCCGGGTTGCTGGAGGCGATGCGCGTGAAATCGCGGAAACCGCCCGCCGAGTAGCCCAGGGGGACGTTCGTGTCGAGCGTCCCGACCGCGTGGACCAGCGCGTAGGCCACGACGTGCGGCAGGTGGGAGACGTAGGCGAAAACGTGGTCGTGGGTGGCGGGATCCATCCGCAGCACCCGCGCGCCCGCCATTTCCCAGATTTTTTCGACGGTGCGGACCGCCGCCTCGTCGTCGCCCGGACAGGGCGTGACGATCGCCGTGCGTCCCTTGAACAGCTTCCCGTCGGCCGCCGGAAAGCCGGAATTCTCGGTTCCGGCGATCGGGTGCCCGCCCACGAAGGAAACGCCCTTCGCCGCGGCCGCGCGCCCCCTGGCGACCACCTCGGCCTTGACGCTCCCGGCATCGGTCAGCACCGATCCCGGGCGCATCCGCCTTCCGATCCGCTCGATGACCGCGACGGATCCCCGCACCGGCACGCACACCACGACGACGTCGCAGGAGGCTATCCCGCGCTCGGTCGCGATCGAATCGATCGCACCGCAATCGAGGGCCATCCGGGCGTATTCCCTGCGCTTGTCGCACCCCAGGATCTCGGGAGCCCCCCGCCTGCCCTTGAGGGCGCGGGCAAGCGAACCACCGATCAGCCCGAGGCCGACGATGCCGAGCCGGAGACGTTTCACGCAGTGCCGAGGCGACGGTCGACGGCTTCGGCGACGCGCTTGAGACGCGAGACGACCGCATCGAACGTGTCGGGACGCAGCGACTGCGGGCCGTCGGAGAGCGCCTTTTCAGGCTGGTTGTGGACTTCGATCATGAGGCCGTCGGCCCCGGCCGCGATGGCCGCCGCCGCCAGCGGTTCGACCAGCGACGCCTTGCCCGCGGCATGGCTCGGGTCGGCGATGACCGGCAGGTGCGTCAGCGCCTTGAGCACCGGGATGGCGGAGACGTCGAAGGTGTTTCGCGTCGCCTGCTCGTAGGTCCGGATGCCCCGCTCGCACAGGATGATCCGCGTGTTGCCTTCGGACGCGATGTACTCGGCCGACATGAGCCACTCGAGGATCGTCGCGCTGATGCCGCGCTTGAGGATGATCGGCTTGTCGAGCTTGCCCACCTCGGTGAGCAGCCGGAAATTCTGCATGTTGCGGGCGCCGATCTGGATGAGGTCGGCGTATTTCGCGACGACGTCGATGTCGCGCGGGTCCATCAGTTCGGTCGCAACGGGCAGGCCCGTGGCCTCGCGCGCGTCGGCCAGGCACTTGAGGCCGTCCTCGCCCATCCCCTGGAAGGCGTAGGGGCTTGTCCGCGGCTTGTAGGCGCCGCCCCTGATGAAGGTAGCGCCTGACGCCGCGACGCGTTTCCCGATCTCGACCATCATCTCCCGTCCCTCGACTGAGCAGGGGCCAGCGAACAGCGCGATCGATCCGCCGCCGATCTTCTTGCCCATCACCTCGATGACGGTGTCTTCCTTCTTGAAGTCGCGGCTGACCAGCTTATAGGGCGACAGGACGCGCATGACCTTGTCGACGCAGTCGAGCCCCTCGAACGTCTCGGGATCGAGCTTGCGCTCGTCTCCGACCACCCCGATGATCGTTCGCTCGACGCCTTTGGAAACGTGCGCGGACAGCCCGTCGGCCTTGATGCGCTCCTCGATCCGGCGCACATCTTCTTCGGTCGCGCCCCCCTTGAGTACGATGATCATTTTAAATTCCCCCCGGAATGATCGGACTGGACGGTGTCGTCAGACGACCCTGGGATAGGACCCCAGGATCTTGATGTACTGCGCGCGCATCTTGAGCGCGTCGATCGCAGCGGCGATGGGGGCATCGGTGATGTGCCCTTCCATGTCGAGGAAGAAGAGGTATTCCCACGCCTTTTTCTTGACCGGTCGCGACTCGATCTTGGCCAGGTTGATCTTGTTTCTGTAAAACGGTTCCAGCATCAGGTAGAGCGCCCCGACCTCGTCTTTCGACGCGAACAGGATCGACGTCTTGTCGTTGCCGGTGCGTTTCGGCGCGATCTTTCCGATGATGATGAACCGGGTGTAATTGTTGGCGTTGTCCTGGACCCGCTTGCGGATGGTCTTGAGCCCGTAGATCTTGGCCGCCGCCTCGCCGGCGATCGCCGCCGCCGACGGGTCGTCCTTGGCGAGTTCGGCCGCGCGCGCCGTACTCTCGACGTCGAAGACCGGGACGGTGCGCAGGTTGCGCTCGAGCCAGTCGCGGCACTGCGCAAGCGCCTGCGGGTGGGAGTAGACCTTCTTGACGTGCGTCAGGTCGCCGGTCACCGACAGGATGTCGTGGGATACCTCGACCATGATCTCGCCGCAGATGAGCAGGTTGTGGTCGACGAACATGTCGTGGGTGTGGGTGACGATGCCTTCGGAAGAGTTTTCGATCGGGACGACGCCGAAATCGGAGAGACCGCGCTCGACCGCCTCGAACACCTCGGAGACGTTCAGCTGCGGGTCGTATACCGCGCTTTCGCCGAAATGCTTCAGGCACGCGAGGTGGGTGAAGGTGGCCCGGGGGCCCAGGAATGCGACGCTCAGCGGCTTTTCGAGCGATAGCGACGCGGAGATGATTTCCCGGTAGATGGCCTTGAGCGCCTCGTTCGGAAAGGGCCCCGGATTGGCGGAGGTCAGCCGTCGCAGGATCTCGGCTTCGCGCTCGGGGACGTAG
>JANXPS010000315.1 GCA_025357175.1 Deltaproteobacteria bacterium
GCCGCCAGACCGACCTGCTGCTGACCGCGGGGAAGACGGGCCTGCCCGTCAACATCAAGAAGGGGCAGTTCATGGCGCCGGGCGACATGGCCAACGCGGTCGACAAGGTCGCGTCGACCGGAAACGCCAACGTCGTCGTCACCGAGCGCGGAACCACCTTCGGCTACAACAATCTCGTGGTCGACTACCGCGGCATGCCGGCGATCCGCGACTCGATCTGCCCGTTGATCTTCGACGCGACCCACAGCGTCCAGCTGCCGGGCGGGGCGGGCAAATCGTCCTCCGGCGACCGCCGACTGGTTCCGCCGCTGTCGCGGGCGGCCGTCGCGGCAGGCGTCGACGGGCTGTTCCTCGAAGTCCATCCCGACCCGGACAAGGCGCTTTCGGACGGTCCGAACAGCCTTCCGCTGGCCGGCCTCGAGGGCCTCGTACGCACGCTGCTCGCGATTCGCGCGGCTGTCGAGCCGCGCGTCCCTTACACGCCGGGCTCCGAACATGGCTGACGGGCAGCGGCTGCTCGCGCGCGCGGTCCGGGTCCTTTCCGTCGAGGCGCGCGCGATCGAAGAGCTCAAAGGGCATCTCGACGACAATTTCGCGAAGGCGGTCGAACTGCTGCTTGCCGCGACCGGCAAGGTCGTCGTGACGGGCATGGGCAAGTCGGGGCTCATCGGCCGAAAGATCGCGGCGACGATGGCCTCCACCGGCACCCCGTCCTTCTTCCTGCACCCGGCCGAGGGGATCCACGGGGACGTCGGCATGGTGCGCAAGGGCGACGTGGTCATCGCGTTGTCCAACTCGGGCGAAACCGAGGAAGTCGTGCGGCTGCTCCCCGTTTTCAAGCGGATGGGGCTGCCCCTGATCGCGATGACCGGAAAGCCGGGGTCGACGCTGGCGACCCACGCCGACGCATCGCTCGACGTAAGCGTTCGCGAGGAAGCGTGCCCCCTTGGGCTTGCGCCCACGGCGTCCACGACCGCGACGCTGGCCATGGGCGACGCGATCGCCGTCGCGCTCTTCGAAGAAAAGGGTTTCTCGGCCGACGATTTCGCGATGCTCCACCCGGGCGGCGCGCTGGGGCGGCGCCTGCTCACGGTCGGCGAGCTCATGCATACGGGCGAAGCCGTGCCGCTCGTGGCGATCGACGCGCCGCTCAAGGACGCCCTCTACACGATCAGCGCGGGGCGGATGGGCGTGGCGGGCGTGACCGATTCCGCCGGGGCGCTCGCCGGAGTCATCACCGACGGCGATGTCCGGCGCGCCATGGCGCGCGGCGTCGATGTCTATGCGGCGAAAGCGGCCGACGTGATGACGGCGGGCCCCAAGCGGCTGCTCTCGAACGAACTGGCGGCCGCCGCGCTGCGCAAGATGGAAACGTTCTCGATCACGAGCCTGTTCGTGTTCGACGCGCAGGATCCGTCCCGGCTGGCCGGCATCGTCCATGTCCACGACTTGCTCAAGGCGGGGTTCTAAAAAACCATGGGAGCGCAGGCGACGGTCCGGGCGGGGGCGATCGGGAAAGCCGCGGCAATCCGGCTTTTCCTTCTCGACGTCGACGGCGTGCTGACCGACGGCGGCATCGTATACGACGCCAACGGGCTCGAGACCAAGCGGTTTCACGTCCGCGACGGCCACGGGATCGTCATGATGCGGCGGGCCGGGATCGAGGTCGGCATCATCACGGGCCGCAACTCCCCCGTCACGGCGGTTCGCGCCCGTGAACTCGGGATCGACCTCGTCATCCAGGGCGCGACCGACAAGGCCGCGGCGCTCGACCGGGTGCTGGCCGATACCGGTATTCCTGCCGGGTCGATCTCCTACGTCGGCGACGACATCGTCGACCTGCCCGTATTTCGGCGGGTCGGTTTCACGGCTGCGCCGGCCGACGCCGAAAGCTGCGTGTGCGAGGCCGCCGACTATGTCGCCTCGAAGGACGGCGGCCAGGGGGCGGTCCGGGAGATCGTCGAATTCGTCCTGAACGCGGCCGGACTTTGGGAAAAGGCGTCCGCCCGATATTTCACGCCGGAAGGGCGCTGATGCGGCGGGGCCGGATCGCCGGATTGGCCCTGCTGCTGCTGCCGGCGGCGGCCTTCCTCGCCGGGTGCGGCGGCGCATCTTCCGGGATTCCAGAGGCCGCGGGCAACGGCGAGTCCTCGCCGGAACTGTCGCTGTCCGGCATGGTGATGACCGAGGTTCTCCCTTCGGGCGTCCGCTACCGGCTGGCAGCCGAGCGGGCATCGTACGCGCTCACCGCCAAGACGGTCAGCGCCACGGGAGTCGTATTCGCCCTGAACGAACCGGCGGGCGAAATCCGCGTGACGGCGCCGGTCGCCACGTGGGACATCGGGGGGCAGCGCGCCGCATTTCCCGATGGCTGCGAGGCCGGTTACCCGGGCGGCTACTCGGCCAGCGTGCGGGTCGGCGACGTCGACCTTCGTGACCGGGTCTTCTACGCGAACGGCCCCTCGGTTTATTCGGGGCCCGGCTTCACGGTGGACGGCGCCGATCTCGTCTGGCGCTGGCGCGAAGGCAGGGCCGATCTCAGGCAGCCGAAAGCCGTCATCGTTCCGGGCGGCCTATCGGCATTGAAGAGGGGGTAACGAATCGTGCGCAGGCCCATTGCGTTTTTGCTGGCGTTACTGCTGTCGGGCATCGTAGCCGACGGCTTCGCCGCGGACATCAAGGGAAAAGCGCCCCGGACCGCCGAGGATGGCACCCTGCCGATCGAGATCACCGCCGACCGCCTCTCGGCCGACAACGCCAGGAACTCGGTGACATTCGAAGGGACGGTCCACGCGAAGCAGGGCGACGTGACGCTCAACGCCGACAAGATATTCGCCGAATATTCCAAGAGCGCCGGTGCCATCGAAAAGATCGTGGCCGACGGCAATGTGCGCGTGACCCAGACCGGCCGCACGGCGACGGCGGCCCGGGCCGTTTTCTACAACCTCGAACAGCGGATCGTCCTGTCCGGCAATACGGTTCTCACGCAGGGCGAGAACACGCTCAAGGGCGAAACCGTCACCATATTCCTGCGGGAAAACCGCTCGGTCGTCAGCGGCGGCGAGGGTGGCGGGCGGGTAACCGGCGTCATCTACCCCAAGGGGTTCATGCAGACCAAGGAGAATCCCGGGAAGTGAAGCCGCTCTCTGTCGAAGGATTGCGGAAAAGCTACAAGGGGCGCGAGGTGGTGCGCGGCGTTTCGCTGGGCATCGAACCGGGCGAGGTGCTGGGGTTGCTCGGGCCGAACGGCGCCGGCAAGACGACGATTTTCTACATGATCGTCGGGCTGGTCGCGCCCGACTCCGGGACCGTCCATCTCGACGGGGAAGACATCACCCGCCTGCCGGTCCACCGGCGCGCCCGGATGGGGCTCGGCTACCTGCCGCAGGAACCCTCCGTCTTCCGCAAGCTGACGGTCCGCGACAACATCCTGGCGTTCCTCGAGGAAACGGACCTGCCTCCCGGTGAACGGATCGAACATCTTGAGCAGGTGCTCGCCGACATGCGGATCGGCCACGTGGCCGACACGCGGGGGTATGCGCTGTCCGGCGGCGAGCGTCGCCGCGTCGAGATCGCGCGGGCGCTGGTGCTGTCTCCGTCGTTCCTGCTGCTCGACGAGCCCTTCGCGGGAATCGACCCGATATCCGTGGCCGACCTGCAGCAGATCATCCTCGGCTTAAAAGCGCGGGGGATCGGCGTTATAATCACAGATCATAACGTGCGCGATACGCTCAAGGTGTGCGATCGCGCATACATCATCTCCGAGGGGACCATACTGGAAGAAGGCACCCCCGAGGCGATCGCATCTTCGGCGCGAGTCCGCGAGACCTACCTCGGCGAAGGTTTCAAATTATAGGGAGGTTCGCCTCCTGAACGAATCGGAGCACGATGGGCTTAGACCTCAGACTGACACTCAGCCAGCGGCTGGTCATGACGCCGCAGCTTCAGCAGGCGATCAAGTTGCTGCAGCTGTCCCGCATGGAGCTGGAGCAGGCCGTTCGGGAAGAGCTCGAGGTCAATCCGGCCCTGGAGGACATTGCCGAGGGAGCACCGGCTGAAACGCCTTCCGACGAGGGGGGCGGCGACGAACCGGTCGGCGAGCAGTTCTTCGAGACGGCGCCGCTTCCAGAGCCCGACAGCCACGCCGACGCCACGACCGAGACCGCATCCGATCCCAAGGACGAAAGTTCCCTGATCGACCGCGTCGACTGGGACTATTTCTTCGGCGAGGGCGCCAATTACGAGGGGGGCGGGACGCGCGACCGCGAGGACGAGGACGGCCGCCCCTATTACGAAAACACGCTGACCCGAAGCGAGAGTCTCGTCGAATACCTCGAGCAGCAGGTAAACCTGTCCGACCTCGATCCCGGGCTCCGCGAAATCGCCTGCTTCCTGATCGGCAACATCGACGAGAACGGCTACCTGCAGGTTTCCTCCGAAGAGGCGGCCGCGGCGCTCGAATCCACGGTCGAAGAGATCGAACGGGTCGTCCAGCGCATCCAGTCGTTCGACCCGCCAGGCATCGGCGGGAGAGACCTTCGCGAATGCCTCATGATCCAGGCGCGGCTAAAGGGGGCCGAATTCGAGTTGCCGCTTCGAATCCTGAGCGACCACTTCGAGCTTTTTTCGAAAGGCGACGTCGCGGGGCTCTCCCGAAAGCTCAAGGTCGACCGGGAAGCGGTCAAGGTTGCGTTCCAGAAGATCGTGACGCTCTGGCCCAAGCCGGGCCGCGCTTTTTCGTTCGAGGATGCCCAGCAGATCATCCCCGACGCCTACGTGACCAAAGTCGGAAACGACTGGGTCATCACGCTCAACGACGACGGACAGCCCCGCCTGCGGCTTTCCGGCTACTACCGGCGGCTGCTCATGGACGGCGCCTCGCTCGGGAAGGAAGACCGCGAGTTCCTCAAGCAGAAGATCAACTCGGCGCTCTGGTTCATCAAGAGCATCGATCAGCGCCAGCGAACCATTTATAAGGTCGTGGAGAGCATCATGAAGCTCCAGCGCGATTTCCTCGATCGGGGAGCCAAGTTTCTCAAGCCTCTCACCTTGCGCGACGTGGCCGAGGAAATCGAGATGCACGAATCGACCGTCTCGAGAGTGACAAGCGGAAAATACGTCTACACGCCGCACGGGATCTTCGAACTGAAATACTTCTTCAATTCCGGGCTGAACCGCGACGGGGGCGAAGAGAACATCGCCTCCAAATCGGTGAAAGAGAAGATCCGGGAGATCATCATCGCCGAAAGCGGCAGCGGCAAGCGTCTTTCCGACCAGGATCTGATGAGGCTCCTGCGAAACCAGGGCATCCGGATCGCCCGTCGAACGGTGACGAAGTATCGCGGGCAGCTGGGATTGCTGGCTGCGTCGAAACGGAAAAAGATTTTCTAGGCGGGAACGACATTTTACCAAGGTACCGACAAGGGGGATAACAGTGAACAGCATCCATGTGACGTTCAGGCATGTCGATCCGAGCCAGGCGCTGAAAGACTACGTGATCGAGAAACTCGGCAAGGTCTCGAAGGTCGTCGACAAGACGTTCGACGCCCACGTGACGCTATCCGTCGAGAAGTTCCGGCATATCGCCGAAGTGTTTCTCACGGGCAAGGGGATTACGATCAAGGCTTTCGAGTCGACCGAAGACCTTTATTCGGCCATCGATCTCGTCTCCGACAAGGTCGAGCGCCAGCTCAAGAAGTATCGCGAAAAGAAGAAGGACCGCTCCCAGGAGGCGCCCGCCGTATCCGGTTCCTCGCTCACCATCCGCGACGAGGAGGACAAGGCGCAGATCGTCCACGCCGACAACTTCCTGCCCAAGCCGATGAGCGTCGAGGACGCCGCGCGTCACCTCGACATCCTCAAGCTCGACGTGGTGATGTTCTTCAACCAGGACACCAACCAGGCCGGGGTGGTCTTCCGGCAGCAGGACGGCAACATCGGGTTCACCGAGCCGACCGCTCAATGAGGGATATGGCGAGGGCCAACATCCCGTCTCGCATCCCGTCTTCGGGCCGCCTTCGCCCGCGCCTCAATCGCCAAATCCTCACCGCAGCCCTGCTGCGCCTCCGGTTTGGCTCAATCGTTGCGGCCGAATTCGGCCAAAATCCGGGCGCGATTTCGGGACCCCGGCCCTCGCCATGTCCCTGAAGCTTTTTGCACCGGTCTCCCCCGCGGCGGTTCTTGCCGACCTCCGGGGGGAGACCAAGGACGACGTGCTGCGGGAACTTTCGGATGCCGCGGTCCGCGTCGTTCCGGCTCTGTCCGCCGAATCGCTCATCCGGATCCTGCAAGAGAGGGAACGACTGGGCAGCACCGGCATCGGCGAAGGCGCGGCCATCCCCCACGGGAGGGTGCCCGGCCTCGACCGGCTCGTGGCCGTTTTCGGCCGCAGCCGTGCGGGCGTTCAGTTCCAGTCGCTCGACGGCAAGCCCGCCCACCTGTTTTTCCTGATCCTGGCGCCCGAGAATTCCGCGGGGCTGCACCTCAAGGCGCTGGCTCGCATATCCCGCCTCCTCAAGGACTCCGCCTTCCGGCTCTCGCTTTCGGATGCCCTCGACGCCGCCGCGCTGGCCCGATTGCTGGCGGAGGCCGACGAACGCTCGTGACATGCCCTTGTCGATGACGGTCCTCAAATTTTTCGAGGCCTGCGGCGCCGCGCTGCAGATCGAATTGCTCGCCGGCGGGGGAGGCCTTTCCCGGGAAATCCTCGAGCCCCGGGTGCAGAAGAGCGGGTTGGCCATCACCGGCGAGGTCGAGTCCACGCACGACGGGCGCATCCAGGTGCTCGGCGAGACCGAACTGACCTGGTTTTCGGCCCAGGGGAGCGACCGGGCTCCGGCCATTTCCGACCGGTTCTTCGCATTCCCGATGTCGTGCGCGCTCATCGGCGGCGGATTGCCGGTGCCCGGCCTGTTCATCGAGGCCGCAAACCGCCACGAGGTTCCGCTGTTCCTGTCCTCCCTGACCACGTCCGAACTGATCAACGAAGCGGTTCGCTTCCTCGAACAGGAGTTCGCCGAAACCACGATGATCCACGGCGTCCTTCTCGACATCCTCGGCGTGGGCCTTGCGCTCATGGGCCGCAGCGGCATCGGGAAG
>JANXPS010000317.1 GCA_025357175.1 Deltaproteobacteria bacterium
AGCGGATGGCCGAAGACCTGACCGAGTACTACGAAGGGGCTGGAATACGAGTCCGGTATCTCCACTCCGACATCGACACGATGGCGAGGCTCGACATCATCCGAAATCTGCGTCTTGGCAAGTTCGACGTCCTGGTGGGGATCAACCTATTGCGCGAGGGGCTCGACATTCCGGAGGTGGCGCTCGTGGCCATCCTCGACGGGGACAAGGAGGGATTCCTCCGTTCCAGCCGGTCGCTGATCCAGACATTCGGCCGGGCCGCCAGAAACGTCGGGGGACGGGTCCTCCTGTACGGCGACCAAATGACGGGTTCGATGCGGGACGCGATCGCGGAGACCGACCGGAGGCGGGAGAAGCAGGTCGCCTACAACCAAGCGAACGGGATCACGCCCGAATCGATCCGGAAAAATATAGCCGAACCGATGGGGAAGGTCGCGGAATCCGACTACGTTACCGTGCCGGCCGACGATCGGTGGGAATTCGCCACCCCGAAGGAACTCGCGAGACTGATGAAGAAACTGCGGAAAGAAATGGAACAGGCGGCGAAAAAGCTCGACTTCGAACTCGCGGCCGAGATTCGCGTCCGGCTGCTCGCGCTCGAAAAGATCGAACTTTCGACCCGCTAGCGCAATGAACGCGCTCGCCGACTGGAAAACCTTTCCTCGTGACCCGGGTGTATACCTGATGCACGATGCCCGGGGGAAGGTTCTTTACGTCGGAAAGGCCAAGGACCTTCGTGCCCGCCTCTATAATTACACGCAGCCCGGAGGTGATGGGCGGCCGCAGATTCCGCTTCTCCTTCGGCGGGTGGTCTCCGTTCGGTGCATCGTCACCTCGACCGAAAAAGAAGCGCTCCTGCTCGAAAATACGCTCATCAAGCAGCATCGTCCCCCCTTCAACGTAGAGCTGCGCGACGACAAGGAGTATCTGCTCCTGCGGATCGATCCGACCGAGAGCTATCCGCGTTTTGAACTGGTCAGGAAGGTATCCAAGGGCGATGCGGTCTATTTCGGCCCGTTTTCCTCCGCGCACGGGATCCGGGAGACTCTCCGGACGATCCACCGGGTATTCCCGCTTTGTTCCTGTTCGCGAAAGAAATT
The DNA here is from genome assembly GCA_025357175.1 of Deltaproteobacteria bacterium. Lineage (GTDB taxonomy): Bacteria > Desulfobacterota > Deferrimicrobia > Deferrimicrobiales > Deferrimicrobiaceae > JANXPS01. The sequence goes on from JANXPS010000317.1 coordinate 1,101, forward strand.
CGGATCCAGGAAGCGTCCGTGCCTCAATTACCAGATGGGACGTTGCCTGGGCGGATGCGCAGGGATGGTCAGCCGGGATGAATACATGCCGGTGGTCGAAAACGCGATTCGTTTCATGCGCGGCGAATACAAGGAACTGCTCAAGAGCTGGAAGGCGCAAATGGCAGTTCTTGCCGGAGAAATGCGCTTCGAGGAAGCCGCGGCGGTTCGTGACCGGATCGACCTGATCACCCACACGATGGTGCGGCAGCGCGTGGTCCGAACGGTGCCGGGTGATGTGGATGCCCTCGGATGGCACCGTGACGGTGACGAGGTGACCGCAGCCATCCTGCACATCCGGGACGGGCGGCTTACGGATGCGCATTCCATCCATTTCGATAGCGCCGTCGATGACGCCGAATCGCTGTCCTCGTTCCTGCCGATGCACTACTCCGAGGATTCTTTCCTCCCGGGGGAGTTGCTCCTGCCGATGCCGATCCAGGGCATCGAGGCGCTTGAGTCCGTGCTGTCGGACCGGGCCGGCCACGCGGTTTCCGTGCGCGTACCCATGAAAGGCGAACGGGTCCGGTTGATCGAGCTGGCCACTCGGAACGCGGCCGAGGCGCATCGGATGCGCAAGGAAAAGGCGGCCTCCTACGAACGGATTTCTACCAAGATTTCCGAAATGTGCGGGTTGGCCCGCCCGCCGATCCGGATCGAGGGGTTCGATATTTCCAACATATCGGGCACCGAAGCGGTCGGCTCCATGGTGACCTTCGTCGAGGGGAAGGCCGTCAAGAAGTTTTACCGCAGATTCACGATTCGCGGGATCGAGGGGCAAAATGATTTCGCGATGATGGAGCAGGTCGTGCGACGACGGTTCGGCCACGGCGAGGATTTCGGGGGCCTGCCGGACCTGCTGCTGATCGACGGCGG
>JANXPS010000001.1 GCA_025357175.1 Deltaproteobacteria bacterium
CGACGGCCGCGGCGACCTTCCACGGAAAGCCGGAAAAGTCGTAAAACGGGTAGAACACGGCGAGATCGGCCGGCCAGGCCAATTTCCCCAGGTAGGCGACATACGCGACCGCGGCGGAGGCGGCGCGCTGGTGCAGGGGAAAATCCCGGAGGGTCAGCGTGAGCGCTTTTGCCCCGGATTGCGCGAAGACCGTAAGAGCGCAGGATGCGGCCGAGAGCGCGAGAAGGGGGATTTTCTCCGACAATATCCGGTATAACGGGACCTTCCCCCGTCCCAGAGGCCATACGTCGAGCAGCATCATCAGGAACGGAAGGGTCACCGCCATCGGCTTGGACAGGATCGCCAGGGTGAACAGCAGGAAGACCGGGACGTACCGGGCGACACCGGGTGCGCGGACATACCGGAGATAAGCGCGGAGGGTCAGCAGCGAGAACAACGTGCAGAGGACATCCTTACGCTCGGCGACCCACGCGACCGATTCAACGTGCATCGGGTGGATCGCGAACAGCGCCGCGATTAAGGCGCTGCGCCAAAAGGATGTCGTCATGGCATGGAGAAGCAGGAAGAGCAGGACGACGTTCCCCGCGTGCAGGAGAAGGCTGGTCAGGTGGTGCCCGGACGGGGAGAGTCCGAACATCTCCACGTCGAGCATGTGTGAGAGCCACGCAACCGGATGGTAATTGCCCTCGTGGAATGTCGTGAACGCCCAGGCGACGCCTTGAGCGGTGAAACCCGCCTGCACCTGCGCGTTTTCAGTGACATACCCGGGGTCGTCGATGCCGAGATACGGCGCGTCGAGGACCGGAAGAAAAACCATGATCGTCCCGGCCGCCAGCAGCAAGGCGACCAGGAGCGTGCGTCTCGACACGGGGAACACGAAGAAGGCGCTAAGGTTTTTTCGCCGCGAGTTCTTTCAGGCAGTCCGGGTGATACCAGGCTCCCTTTTCCCGATTCCAGTACATGTCCTTCTTGAGCATGATGCCTTTGCACTTCAAGCAGGTGGCGTTCGGCCAGGCCTTCTCGCCGTCCTCCTCCGGAACCCATGCGCCGTAGGAGGAGCCCTCGAACTCGATGGGTTCCTTCTCTTTCCAGGATTCATCCTCGGAGAAGAACTCGTTCAACTTGTCCATGAAGCTGCTCATCGTGCCTCCTTGGCGGGCCGTGAAATATTGCGTCGGTGTTACCCGATCGTCCCTACTTTATCAGCTCTGCCCGGAATCCAGCGTTCCGGCCATGAGCATCGCCAGCAGATACGCCGCAGCGCCGCAGGCCAGCGTGGTGTTCAGCCCGAAACAGATGGCGATGACCATGGCCGCGACGGAGCCCGTAACGCTTGCGGATGCGTTCAGCGTCCATGCCCATTCTACTGCCTCCGGGCTTGTCCCGGCCAGCGCCTGCAACCCTGCTGGAAACGGAATTCCCATGAGGAACCCCGGGGGCACGAGCAGTGCTGTGCAGATCGCCAGCTTTGCGATGGAATCGATTCCGACGAGCGACGAAAGAAGTCGCGGGAGCAGCGGCACGTAAACGGCGAGGATCGCCGCGATCGCCAAAAGCTGCAACCGTCCGGGTGCGGACGCCGTTTTCCGCCGCCCGGCTGTCCGGGTAGATAGAGGGGCATGAGCCCCGGCCGTTCGCCAAGGAACCTCGCGGTGAGCGATTTTTCGTCCGCCGTGAATGACTCCCTTTTTGCGAGCACCAGGACGGTCCGCCCGCCGGTGCCTAGGGGGCCGTCGGCGACCACCATGAAGTTGTCTGCGGGGCTGGGCACCCCGAGCCGTTTCAGCGCCTCCATGGCGACCGAGACGACGCGCAGCGCTTCGCGGGGCCGCTCGAATTCCCAGCGTGTGATGGCGACCATTCCGTCCGGCTTCAGGTGCTGGAAATATTCCGTGAACGCCTCGACCGTGTACAGGTTGTTTTCGCTCAGGGCGAATGCGCCCGCCGAGGTGGCGGCCCAGGTGCCCACGAGGGTCATCTGCAGGACATCGTAGCGGTGGCGGGCGCTCCGGATGAACGAGCGTCCGTCCCCCACGTGGAGGTCGACCTCGGGAATTTCGTAGTGCCGGTGGGTGAAATCGGCGTACCGGCCGCGCATGATGTCGTTCGCGATGATCGAATTGATCTCGATCGCGGAGACCTTTCGGCTTCCGGACGCAACGGCCCGGTAGACGTCCATGCCTCCCACTGGGAGATCGCATTCCAGCGGGATTACTCGATCGAGGCGGGATCCCGATAGATTCCCTTGGCGTAGACGAGCTCCGTCAGCGGGTGAAACAGGTTGACCGCGACGAGGATCGCTCCGGCGGCGGCGAGTCCCAGGCCTGCCAGCCGTTGTGCCCGGTTTATCGCGAGTGCCGCCGCCGCCATCGCCATCGCGGTTCCGGGCGAACGCCACGGGAAACAGGAGGCCGGCCATGAAGAACGGGACGGCGGCGGAAAGATAGATGAACGTAAGCGCCAGGAAATTGGCGACGCTCGGCTCGAGGCGGACCGGGGTCCGCAGGACGATCTCGAGAACGGCCGCGATGGAGACCGACGAGGATGCTCTCGGAAGACGTGCCGGAAGAGGAAACTGTTCCTGAATGTGGGGGGGCAACGAAGATCCAACTCGTCTCCCGAAAAATGGACACACCAGTATTGATTAGCACGCCGGGAGGGCGCAGTCCTACGATTCCGTTCGCCGACCCTTTCCGGGTTATTTCGGGGCCGCAGGCAGATCGAGGCCGAGGTTCCGGGCCACGGTGCCGTTGGTGTGCAACTGCACCGTGCGCGCATCGAGCTCGGCGGGGCGGTAGCCCTGTATGCCCAGGAGCGAACCGGCCAGTTCGGCCGCCTGGCGCCCCAGGTCTACCCGGTCGACGTCGAGCGAGATGGCGGCGCCCTTTGCCAGGTACTGCTCGCTGAAAGTCACGATCGGCACCTTCTGCCGGAGGGAAAAGAGGAACCAGCCTTCCAGCGTCTCGGTGGTCACAGCTGTCGTATCGGGGAGCATCCAGAGGGCATCCACGGCCCCCTTCATCTGCTCGAGCCGGTCGAGCGTTTCGGGCGGGTTACGGACCTCGCGGACGACCAGTTCGATTCCCATATGCTTCGCGGCCTGCCGGGCGCGCTGCAGGTAGTGGCCGGTGCGGGCCGGGTCGTGGATCACGCCCACACGTTTGGCACCCAGCTTCCGGCACAATTCGAGGTAGCGTTCCGGCGCCGGGAGCACGCCGATCCCGCTGACGGAACCGGAAGGCCCCTTCGACAGGTTCATGCTCAGCGCAAGCAGTCCCACCACCGGCACATGGGCGACTTTCCGGCTGGCGGCGAGCGCCGCGTCGCCGATGGCCAGGACCAGTCGCGGCTGTTCTTCCTTGACTATCCTAACCACATCGACGTCGCCGTAGTCGGAAAGGACGATCGTCTGGGTCGACCCCTTGTAGGCGGTCTTGAAGCCGCCCAGCGATTGCTCGTAGGCGGCGCTGCGGCCCGACTGGACGATGAGGACGTCCGCGGCCCGGGCTGGGAGCGCGCCCATAAGGACGAGCGGTATGACGAATCGCCGCGCGCGCATCAGAATCGCCACCTGACGCCGCCCTCGAACCAGCGGGGCGTGTTCGCGTACAGGTCGTCGAATACGGTCTGGACGTTCGAGAAGAGATTGCGGCCTGAACCGAACAGCTCGGGTGAAAGCTCGTCCTGCGGCCGCACCTTCCAGGACAGATGGAGATCCCAGACCGTCCCCTTGCCATGCGCCGGGTAGCCTGCATCCGCGTTCCAGTCGATGTAGTTGCCGGTCAGTGCTCCCCGGAGGCCGAGGCCGGCGTGGTCGTAGAGAATCCCGACCTTGACCAGCTGCGACGGGACGCTCTGGTCGCTGTTGGTCCTGAGGCGGTCCCCGGTGTCGGCATCCGTCACGCACGTGAAGGTGTAGCCGCCGGTGAGCGACAACCCGTACATCGGCACGGTGCGCCCTTCGAGTTCGAAACCCTGCCGGTTCTGGTTTGTCAGCAGGTCGTTGCTGGCCGATTCGATTCTCCGCATCCGGTTGTGGAAGAAGGTTCCCTTGACCCAGAGGAAGGGGATCTCCGACGACTCGACGCCCGCCTGGAAGGTGGTGACCGTGGGCAGGTCGCGCTGGAGGATGGCGTACGGCAGGCCGAACCCGCGGGAGCCGTAGGCCCGCAACAGCGTCTTCTCGGTCGCCTGCAGGGTGGCGCCCATCGTATAGCTCGCGTGATTGCCCGAGATGCCGGTGCGGTCGACCCGGAGGCCGGGAAGCACGGTAACGGGGCCGAGGGAGAGCGTCCAGTTTGCGTAGGCCGCTCCCCGGTCCCAGCTCCGGTCGAAGAAACTAGCGTTCCCGGGGGCGATCTCGTCGGACCGGGATTCCTGGTGCCCATACTCCACCCCGGTCACCAGATTCTGACGGCTGTCCCCCCACGAAAGACGGGCGTCGGCTCCCCGTCCGGATTCGCGCCCCAGAGTATGGATGGACGGGATGTTGACGCCGTCGTTCCGGTCGTTGAGCATCGTCGTGCTTCTTCGCCCGAGGGCATATCCATCGAGGTCGAGGGTGAGGCGGGCGGCGAGCGGACGCCTGTACTTCAAATAACCCTGGTTAAGCCACCGTGCGTCGTCGTCGTGGACCGGCCCGCCGTATACGAGCCCTTCTTCAATCCCGCGGTGGGTGCCGAGGGTGGAAAAAGCGGCCGTGAGCGTTCCGCCGGCGGGGTCCAGCCAGGCGCCCTTGCCCTCGAAGTGGGTGAGTCCGACGCCGTTGTTGGGCCGTAGGCCGTCCGAGTTGATGTAGCCGCCGGTGAGGTAGTATCCGACCTGGCCCCTGGCTCCGCTCAGCTCGAGGCGGCTGTCGGAGGTGGCCCGCTTGCCGATCGATCCGGATACGGTACCGCCGAGCGGGCGGTCCCAGGCCGGCGCCTTGGTGACGATGTTGATCACGCCGCCGGGTGCCGGGCCCCAGGCGGCCGAGGAGGCGCCCTTGACGATCTCGATCCGCTCGATCTGCTGCACAGCAATCAGCCCCGGTTCGGCCATGTTCTGCGCGAAATCGTTCTGGCGGACGCCGTCGATCAGGACGAGGACGGTGGTATTCAGCGCCCCCTGGATGTTGAAGAAAGTGAAGGTGCCCGGCGTGCGCTGGTAGTCGAGCTGGATGCCGGGAATCGTCTGGAGCACGTCGGCCAGCGTGTGGGCATTGAGCCGGGCGATCTCGTCGGCGGTGATGACCGTGACGTTTTCGGCGATTTTCGAGGCGGGACGGGGGGAACGGAGGCCGGCGGAAGAAGACGCTTCGGGCGATCCGTCGGCCAGCCCCAGTTCCGTCAGGGAGGAATCCGCGGCAAAGCTAGACCCGGCGCCGCAGAGCCGGCAGGCCAGCAGCGTCAGGATCAGGAATTGGAAAACCCTGCGTTTCAGAAATTCCCCTCAAGAACAATGCTATTGTCGCCGATGAGTACTATAGGGACGCATGCGGGCCGGAACAACTGTTACCGATAACAGAATGGGCAGCGATCGTCCAGTCGAAAGGAGGGAAAACCGATGGAAAAAGAAACGCAAGGGCAGGAAGTCGAGGTTGCGCAGGATCTGGAAGTGCTTGAGGAAGGGCAGGCCGGGACGGAGGATTTGATGGCTTGTTGCAAAGCCGGCACGGGGAGCGCACGCGTCTGAAGAACGCAATTTGAACCGTCCGGGGGGAACAGTCGCGGCCCCCCGGGCTTTCCGGAGTTTCGCCGTGCCGTTCTCCCGATATCACGTCCGTTTTCCAGACCCGGATCGTCCCGGTTCCTGGCTTCTCTTTTCGACGAAGAGAGGGTCGGTGGTCCGCATTTCCGGAGAACGGCTGGCCGCCATTCTCGAGGGCAACCCGGGTGCCGACGATCGGGCCACCCTGAGCCGCCTGGAACTCTGGACCGACGACCCGGCCGCCGAGCGGGCCGGCATGGCCGACATCGTCGCGCTGACGAATGCGCGCCGCGGCACCTTCGTCGCAACGGTGGTGCTGACGCTGGCGTGCAACCTCGCCTGCCCCTACTGCTTCGAGGGCCATTTCCGCGGCGACTTCCCGATGGACGAGGCCACCGCACGACTGTTCGTCGAGGTCGTGACGCGGGACCGGATCGGGCGAGGTCGCGACGTGGAGATCCGCTTCTACGGCGGGGAGCCGCTGATGGCGCTCCCGCGCCTCAAGGCGATCGCACGGTCGCTGCAGCACGCGGCTTTTTCGGCCGGGACGAAATTTTCGATGAGCCTCGTCACCAACGGGACGCTGCTCACCCGCTCGCTGGTCGATGAGTTGTTGCCGCTTGGGCTCAAGAGTGCCCAGGTCACGATGGACGGACCGTCGGCGGTCCACGACCGCCAGCGGCCCTTCGCCTCGGGACGCGGGAGTTACGACGTCATCCTGGCGAACGTGGCGGCCGTCCACGATCTGGTTACCCTCAAGCTCGGCGGCAATTTCACTCGCGACAATTTTCGGGCATTCCCCCGGATGCTGGACGACCTGCTGGCTGCCGGGATCGATCCGCGGCAGCTCGATCCCATCCAGTTTTCCCCGGTTCTTCCGAAATCGGGACGCCCCATCGGTTCCGATATCGCCGGCTGTCTTTTCGCCAATGACGAGCCGTGGCTGATCGACGCGGCGCTCTTCCTGCGGGAGGAGACGCTGGCGCGGGGCTTCGCGGTGGACAAGCCGGCGATGGGGATCTGCATGGTGGAACTGGAAGCGCGGCTGGTGGTAAACCGGGATGGAACCCTCTACAAATGCCCCGCTTTCATGGGTTGGCCCGAACTGGCCATCGGCACCCTGGCGGACGGGATCGGCGATTATCGCGATTCGCACCGTCTCGATTTCTGGAAAACTGAAATCTGCCTGGATTGCCCCTATCTTCCGCTGTGTTTCGGGGGCTGCCGGCTGTTTCCCCTGCTGCGCCACGGGACGATCGACGGATTGGACTGCCGGAAGGCGTATTACGACTCGGCCCTGGAGAAATTTATCCTGCAGGATCTGCGGCATCGGCGGGGGAGAGGAACAAGCGCCTGATTCCTGCCGAATGCAGGCAGGAGATTCCGCCCTTCCCCGTCAGTTTCCGGTCCGCCCGTGTTCGCGCAGGTACGCCTGCGGTTTCATCATCGCCTGGGTCCGCCAGAGGATGCGCAGCAGGTACGGGATCTGGGCCGGACGGACCTGCTTCATCCAGTCGGTCCACCTCTTGTCGCCCGCGGTGTTGAGGATGGAGCGGCGCCACGTTTCGGCATAGAGCTCGAAGAAGCGCTTCGCTCCCACCTTCGGTTCCCACAAGACGTGGTGCATGTCGAACTTGTGCCAGGGCTGCCCGATGATCCGGTCGCGCACCGATTCGAAATATTCGGTGCCCGGCAGCGGCGTCAGGATCGTGTAGCCGGCGCGCTGCAGTCCGTGGCGGGCGACGAAATCCCACAGGTCGTGGAAGTCGGATTCGGACCAGTCGGGGTCTACGAGGAAGTTGCCGTTGACGCCGTAGCGATGATCCCGCGCGATGCGGACCGCCTCGACGCTGTCGCCGACGCCCGCGCCCTTGTCGAGCTGCGCGAGCCCGTCGTCGGTCGCCGCCTCGAGCCCGAGGAATATGTCGAAATGTTCGGCCAGCGGGCGCCACGCTTCGAGAAGGTCGGGGTTGCGGACGATCACGTCGGTGCGCGTCTGCACCAGCAGCCACCGCTTGAATATGCCCCGTTTCTTGAGCGCGGCGGCCAGTTCGAGGCTGCGCGGCGGGTTGTTCCAGAAGAGGTCGTCGGCGACGAAGATCGCGTCGCCCGCCGTCGCGAAATCCTCCGTCACGGCCCCGATCGACCGCTCGCGGCACGACCGGCCGTAGAGTTGCCAGACAGAGCAGAAGCTGCAGCGGTGGGGGCAGCCGCGCGCCGTCTCGACGAGCCAGACCGGCTTGAACAGCAGGCAGTGATAACCGTTGCGGTGGCGGGAGACCAGCTCTCTGGCGGGGAGCGGAATCCGGTCGAGCGGGGTCCGCTCGGGAAGCGGAGGCGTCGCGATCCAGCCGCCGGGAGTTCGCAGACGCAAGCCGGGCACGGCGGCGAGCGGTTCCTTCCGGTCGAGCGCGTCGGCGAGCATCGGGACGATCTCTTCGCCGTCGTCGATCCCGATCGCGTCCACGGCATCGCATTCGAACGGGAAGGGGTAGACCGCCGCCGCGTGTCCGCCGACCAGGATGAAGACGTCGGGCGACGCTCGCCGGATCTCGCGGGCCGTGTCGAGGACCCGGTCGAACTCGAGGGCGTGGGCGCAGGATATGCCGACTAGCCGGGGACGCGTCTTTCGAACCCAGGAAGCGGCCGATTTCGGGGCGAAGCGCAGGTCGGCCGCGACGGGATCGTGGCCCGCGGCCCGCAGGGCGGCGCCGACGTATTCGAGTCCCAGCGGTTCGACGCGGAAGAAGGGGCCCAGCCCGAACCGTTCGTCGCCCGGGCAGGGCCGGAGCAGCAGTACATTCATGTCCCCCAGTGTACCCGTGCGGAGAGCGGGGGCGATGTGGTATTTTTAACGGGTGAAGCTGGTCAAACCCTTCCGTCATCTGCTCGACGCACCCTGGTTCTATCGCCTCGGATTCGCCGCCGGCAGACATGTGCCCAAATCGGTGCTGTACCGCGTCGCGGACCTGGTCGGCGACGCGAGCCGGCTCGGGTATCCGGCCCGTGCCGCCGCGGTGCGGGCCAATATGCGACGTGTCTTTCCCGGCGCTCCACCCGCCGAAATCGCGCGCCTCACGCGTTGCGTCTTCCGGAATTTCACCCGGGCGCTGGTCGACTACGGCCGCTTCCCGTCGATGACACCCGAGGCGATCCACGCCGAGATCGCCGTTTTCGAGGGAAGGGAAAACATGGACGCCGCCCTGTCGTCGGGCAAGGGAATCGTGCTGGTTACGGGGCACATCGGAAACTGGGAACTGGGCAGTTTCCACTTCGGGCAGAACGGCGTCAAGACCAACGTGGTGACGGTGCGGGAGGGACGCCCCGAGATCGACGCGATCCGGGAGGCGCACCGCGAGGGGCACCACGTGAGAACCCTCGTGATGGACGGATCGCCCTTCGTGGTCATCGAGATGATGGCTGCGCTGCGGCGGCGGGAGGTGGTCGCGCTGCTGGTCGACCGGTGGGGTGAGGAAGGCGCCGTGCAGGCCGAGTTTTTCGGCGCGATGCACCCCTTCCCGCGTGGACCGTTCGCGCTGAGCCGGGCGACGGGTTCGCTCATCCTGACGGCATTCGTCGTGCGCGAGGGAAACGGGTACAAGGTGATCGTGGAGCCGCCGTTCGTGGCGTCCGGCGACGAGGCGGAACACGCGAGGACCGTGGCGGGGGCGCTCGAACGGGTCATCCGGCGCTATCCGGACCAATGGTACAATTTCACGCCGATCGATTGAAAAAACAGGTGGAGCGAGGTTGAAGCGAATGCGGTTGTCCGGCGGGGGGAAGGTGGGTGCGGCGGGAGATGCGTGCGGGCTTCCGCGTACGCTGGGCGGGACGGAAATCGCGCCGATGACGCGGGGGCTGCCCAAGACGATTCCCTCGATCTGCCCCGAGTGCGGCCGGGGAATTCCCGCCGAGGAATACGTCGAGGCCGGGCGCGTGATGATGCGGAAAAGCTGTCCCGACCACGGCCCCTTCAACGATATCGTTTTTTCGGACGCCGAAATGTTTCTCGCGCTCGAATCGTGGCAAACCGGCGACGGGCGCGGTTTCGAAAACGCAGCCTCCGGCGAAGG
>JANXPS010000009.1 GCA_025357175.1 Deltaproteobacteria bacterium
CTTCGGCGACGATCCGGTCGATCGCCCTGGTCGGGTCCGCGATGCTGCTGGCAATGACCGGCTGCGGCGGGAAAGAAAAGCAAGCGGCTGCGGCGCGGCAACCGTTGGCCGGTGTCGAGACGGTGGTCGTCGCGGCCGAGCAGCGAGATTCGTTCGCCGACCTGGTCGGCACGGTGCGGCCGCGCAATGTCGCTTCCGTGGCGCCGCAGGCGATGGGCCGCATCCTGTCCATGCCGGTATCCGAAGGGATGCGGGTGTCCGCCGGGGCGACGATCGCCACGCTTGACGACGGGGCGCTCCGGGCGCAGCTTGCCTCCGCCGAGGGCGCCGTGGCCGAGGCGCGGGCCGCGAAAGAAGAGGTCGAGAGCGCCGTGTCGCAGGCGCAGGCGGGGCGGGAACTGGCCGAGAAGACGTATGCCCGCTACGCGAAGCTTCATGACGACCGCGTGATCACGCCGCAGGAATTCGACGAGGTCGCGACGCGCCGTACCCTTGCGGTCAAGGAGCACGAACGCGCGATCGAGAAGCGGGCGCAGGCCGCGTCGAAGATCGTCCAGGCGCAGGGGCAGCTCGGATCCGTCGAGGCGCAGCATTCCTGGTCGAGGGTCGTCGCGCCGTTCGCAGGCGTCGTGGTCGAGAAGAAGGCCGACGCGGGCGGCATGGCGATGCCGGGGATGCCGCTCGTCGTGCTCGAGGATACGCGGAACTATCGTATCGAGGCGGCGGTGCCCGAGACGCAGCTTTCGGCGGTGCGAATCGGAACGCGGATCGAGGTCACGCTCGACTCCGTCCCCGGCAAGCTCTTCGCCGCGACCGTTTCCGAAATCGTCCCTTCGATAGACCCGGGCAGCCGCACGTTCACGGTCAAGGCGGCGCTTTCGGCTCCGAACCTTCGCACCGGCCTGTTCGGCCGCGTACGGATTCCGACGGGGAAGACGCAGGTCATCACGCTGCCGCGCGGCGCCGTCGTCTCCCGAGGCGGTTTCGACGCGGTGTTCGCGCTGACGAAAGACAACATCGCCCGTCTCTCGATGGTCAAGACCGGCGCAACGTACGGGGACCGGATCGAGATCCTGTCGGGCGTGGACGCCGGCGATCGCGTGGCCGTTTCGAAGGTCGATCAGCTATCCGACGGCGTTCCGGTGGGGCCCGCGAAGTGAACGCGACCCCGCGCCGCGGCATCGCCGGCCGGATCGCGGCCGTCTTCATCGATTCGAGGCTGACGCCGCTCGTCGTCATCGCCTCGATCCTGCTCGGACTGGGCGCCGTGGTGCTGCTGCCGCGCGAGGAAGAGCCCCAGATCGTCGTCCCGATGATCGACGTCTTCGTGCAGATGCCGGGCGCCTCCGCGAAAGAGGTCGAGGAACGGGTCACCCGCCCGATGGAAAAGTTGCTGTGGGAGATCCCGGGCGTCGAATACATCTATTCGACCACCTCGGCGGGGATGTCGATGGCGATCGTCCGCTTCAAGGTGGGGCAGGACGAGGAAAAAAGCATCGTCCGCCTGAACCAGAAGCTGACCGCGAATTTCGACATCATCCCGCCCGGCGCATCGCTGCCGCTGGTCAAGCCGCGTTCGATCGACGACGTTCCCATCCTCGCGCTGACGCTATCGGGGGCCGATTCCGATCCGTTCCGGTTGCGCAAGGTGGCCGACGCGTTAAACGACCAGATCAAGACCGTCCCCGACGTCTCCGAAGTGAAGATCATCGGCGGGCAGCGGCGTCAGCTTCGGGTCCAGCTCGACCCGGCGCGCATGGCGTCGCGCGGCGTTGCGCCCGCGTCGCTGATGCAGTCGATCGCCGCCGCCAATCGTCAGATGCGCAGCGGCAGCGCCGCCGCCGGCAACCGCGAGTTCCTGATCGAGAGCGGCGGCTTCCTGAAAAACGGGGTCGAGGCGGGGAACGTGGTCGTCGGCGTATCCGGCGGCAGGCCGGTCTACCTGCGCGACGTGGCCGACATCCTGGACGGACCCGAGGAGGCGGCCGACTACGTGTTCTTCGGAAACGGCCCGGCTTCGAAAGGCGCGGGGGCCGGGCTCGTATCCGCCGTGACGATCTCGGTCGCCAAGCGCAAAGGGACCAACGCGATCGTGATCGCCGACAAAGTGCTCGAGAAGGTCGCTGGGGTGCGGGGGCGGCTGATCCCGGCGGGTGTCGCGATGACCGTCACGCGCAACTACGGCGAGACGGCGGCCGAGAAGTCCAACGAACTGCTGCTCCACATGCTGATCGCCGTCGTCTCGGTGTCGATCCTCATCGGCTTCACGCTGGGGCACCGCGAGTCGGGCGTCGTCGCCACGGCCATACCGGTCACGCTGGCGCTGACGCTGGCCGTCTTCTACCTCGCCGGCTACACGCTCAACCGGGTGACGCTTTTCGCCCTCATCTTTTCGATCGGCATCCTGGTCGACGATGCGATCGTCGTGGTCGAAAACATCGTGCGGCATTTCCGGCTGCCCGAAAACGCGGGCCGTCCCCTGACCGAGGTCGCCGTCGAAGCGGTCGACGAGGTGGGAAACCCGACGATCCTCGCCACGTTTACCGTCATCGCGGCGATCCTGCCGATGGCGTTCGTGCGGGGGCTGATGGGCCCCTACATGCGGCCCATTCCCGTGGGCGCCAGTGCGGCGATCCTTTTTTCGCTGCTCGTCGCCTTCATCGTCACCCCGTGGGCCAGCGTCCGGCTGCTCAAAAAAGAAGCGGTCGGGCACGAACACGACAAGGAAGGCGCCACGACCCGCTTCTATCGGCGGGCGATGGACCGGCTGCTGCACCGGCCCTTATACCGGTACGGGTTTCTGCTGATGGTCCTGCTGCTGCTGCTCGGGTCGGCATCGCTCGTCTATTTCAGGTTCGTGCAGGTCAAGATGCTGCCGTTCGACAACAAGAGCGAGTTCCAGATCGTCATCGACATGCCCGACGGGTCGACGCTCGAAAAGACCGCGAAGGTCACGCGCGAGATCGGCGACACGCTGTCGGCCGTCCCCGAGGTGCTCAACTTCCAGGCGTACGTCGGCACCGCCTCGCCCTACAACTTCAACGGCCTCGTCCGCCACTACTTCCTGCGTCGCGGCGCGAACGTGTCCGACATCCAGGTCAACCTCGTGGGCAAGGGCGACCGCAAGGCACAGAGCCACGACATCGCGAAACGGGTGAGGCCTGCCGTGCAGGCGGTGGCCGCGAGATACGGCGCGCGCGTCAAGGTGGCCGAGGTGCCGCCCGGGCCGCCGGTGCTGCAAACGCTGGTGGCCGAGGTGTACGGTCCCGATCGCGAGGGGCAGGTCGACACGGCGCGCAGGATCAAGAAGATCCTTTCGGAGACCGGCGGCGTCGTCGATGTCGACTGGTACGTCGAGGACGACCAGCCGTCCTTCCGCTTCGTCGTCGACCAGGAAAAGGCGGCATTGTCGGGCGTCACCGCCGAGCAGATCGCGACGACGCTGCGGCTGGCGTCGTCCGGCGCCGAGGCGGGGCTGCTGCATTCCCAGGACGCGAAGGAAGACGTGCCGATCGTCGTCCGGCTGCCGCGGGGCGACCGGTCCGGCATCGATAAGCTCCGGCAGCTTCGCGTGATGGGGCGGCAGGGCAACCTGGTCCCGCTCTCCGAGGTGACGCGCGTCGAGGAGTCCGTCGCCGACAAGAGCATCTACCACAAGAATCTGATGCCGGTGGTATACGTCACGGCCGACGTGGCGGGGGCGGTCGAGAGTCCGGTCTACGCGATCTTCAAGATCAACGAGGCGCTCGACAAACTGGTGCTGCCCGGCGGCTACAAGCTGGAACGGCACGTCCTCTCGCAGCCCGAGAGCGACGAAAAAATCTCGATGAAGTGGGATGGCGAATGGTACATCACCTTCGAGGTGTTCCGCGACATGGGACTGGCGTTCGCCGCAGTCATGGTGCTGATCTACATCCTGGTGGTCGGCTGGTTCCAGTCGTTCATCATTCCGGTCACGATCATGGCCGCGATCCCGTTCTCGCTGGTCGGCATCCTCCCGGCGCACGCGCTCGTCGGCGCGTTTTTCACCGCGACGTCCATGATCGGCTTCATCGCCGGTGCCGGTATCCAGGTGCGCAACTCGATCATCCTCGTGGACTTCATCGAACTGCGCTTGCGGGAAGGGATGCCGCTGGCTGAGGCGGTGGTGGATGCCGGGGCCGTGCGCTTCCGCCCGATGTTGCTCACCGCGATGGCCGTCGTCGTCGGCGCGGGCGTGATCCTCTTCGACCCCATCTTCCAGGGG
>JANXPS010000053.1 GCA_025357175.1 Deltaproteobacteria bacterium
CGTAGACCAGCTGCATGTACTGGGTGGCGAATTCGACGTCGACCACGCCGCCGCGGCCGACTTTCAGGTTGAGACGGTCGTCGCGTTCGCGTCCCAGCTCGACCTCCATCCGCGTGCGAAGGCGCTGGATCTCGGATGCCGCATCGGCCGGCAGCGGACGTTCGTAGACGTATTCGCGGATCTTTTCCTCGACCCGTTTGCCGAATGGCCGGTCGCCGGCCACGAACCGCGCCTTGAGCATGGCCTGCCGTTCCCAAAGCTGCGCGCTCGTCTCGTGGTAGGACCGGAACGCGGCGAACGAGGTGACCAGCGGCCCGGAATTGCCCGAGGGACGAAGCCGCGTGTCGAGCTTGTAAACGGCACCTTCCCGGGTCGACATCGTCAGGATGAAGATCAGCCGCTGAGCCAGCTTGGCGAAATACTCGTGGTTGCCCAACCGGCGAATCGGGTCCCCTTCACTCCCGGGCGGCGGGGCGGTCTCGCCCGCTCCCTCATACAGGAAGATGATGTCGAGGTCGCTGTGGTAGGACAGTTCCTCGGCGCCCAGTTTCCCCATCCCGATGATGCAGAATGGGGATTCGCAGGCAGGCGACTCGCCCTCCGCCGCCGAAAGCATCGGCACGCCGAAGCGTCTTTCCACTTCGTGGCGCGCCATGTCGAGCGCGGCGCCCAGCAGCACCTCGGCCAGCGCGGAGTGCTGGAACGTCGCCTCTTCCAGCGACAGCTCCCCGGCCAGTTCGTGGATGCCGATCCGGAGCGTCTCGACGTGCTTGTAGCGGCGCAGCTCGTCCATCTCCTGCTCCAGGTCCGTGCAGGCCGAAAGCATCTCGCCCAGCTCCCGCCGCAGCTCGGACTTCGACTTGACGAAGACGCCGAAGTTGTGGCGCAGGAACAGGTCGAGAAGCTCGGGGTGCTTGAGCAGGTAACCCGACAGGAAGGGGCTGCTGCCGAACAGGCGGGCAAGCGCCTCGATCACCTTCCGGTTCTCGAACAGGAGCGCGTAGTACATGGTGCGGGCGCCGACCGCCGCCAGGAACCGGTCGAAACAGGCGAGCGCCGAGTCCGGGTCGGGCGTATTCATGGCAAACCCGAGGATCACCGGAACGATCTTGCCCACGTAGCGCCGCGCCCGCGCCGACAGCCTCCCGCGGGCGGCGCCGTCGCGAATCGATGCGAGGTTGCGCGCGGCCGCCGCTCCGTCGGCGAATCCCGCCGCTTCGAGGGCTGACGCGAGTTCGCCCTCCCTCCCTTCGGAGTCGACCAGAATCGCCAGGTCGGGCGGCAATTCCTCGACCGTTTCGTGCCGGTCCCCTCCGAACAGGCGACCGTAGATCGCCTGGACGTTTTCTCCGTGCCGGCCGAGCACCTCGAGCAGCTCTCCGCCCCCCGGAAGCCCCATCGTGCGCGCCAGCCGGAACAGCTCTTCTTCCCGCTCGGGCAGCACGTGCGTCTGGCGCTCGCCGAACACCTGGATCCGGTGCTCGAGTCTTCGAAGGAAATCGTATGCGGCCTCGAGGGTCCGGCATTCATCCTCCGATACCGCCCCGAGCGACAACAGGACCCGCAGCGTCTCCATCGTGCCGCGCAGGCGGAGTTCCGGGGACTTCCCGCCGTAGACCAGCTGGTGCGCCGACACGAAAAACTCGATTTCGCGGATGCCGCCGATGCCGAGTTTCAGATCCCTCCCGGCGGTCCGCTTGCGGGCCGCCTCGAGGTTGATCTTCTCCTTCATTTCCTTGATTTCCTCGACCGCGGTGAAGTCGAGGTATTTCCGGAACACGAAGGGGGAGATGGTCCGCAGGAATTCCTCCCCCAGTGACCGGTCCCCGGCGACGGGGCGCGCCTTGATCATCGCGCCGCGCTCCCACGTCATTCCCCACGACTCGTAGTAGATCTCGGCGGACCGGAGGGAGCAGGCGAGGTCCCCCTTGCTCCCTTCCGGGCGCAGCCGCATGTCGATCCGGAAGACGAAACCGTCCTCGGTGATTTCGGAAACGATGCGCGTGACGGTTTCGGACAGCCGGACGAAATATTCGTGCAGCGAGACCGCCTTTCCGCCGGACCCGCCTTCGGTCGATCCCCGGTCCGTTTCGTAAAAATAGATGAGATCGATGTCGGAGCTGAAGTTGAGCTCGACCGCGCCGAATTTCCCCATCCCCATGACGACGAATCGCGCGGGCCGCCGATCGTCCCCCTCGCCCGTCCATGGAACGCCGTAGCGGACGTCGAGCTGCCGCCGTCCGAATGCGACTGCGGCTTCGAGCGACGACGACGCGAGGGCGCTCAGGTCGGTCATCACCGCCGTCAGGTCGGACAGCCCCGATAGATCGCGAGCCGCTATGCGCGCCACCTCGCGCCACTTGATCGCGCGAAGCGCCGCCTTCGCCGCCTCTTCGTTCTCTCCCGCGAGAACGGCCGCCATCGCCTCTTCCGCAAGCGCGGGAGACGACAGACGCTCGTGGACGCCGCCTTCGGCGAACAGGAACGGAAACAGCCCCGGACGACGGGCGATCTGGCGTGTCAGGAATTCGGATCCGCCCAGCAGCGAACCGATGACCGGGACGTTGCGGTCGTCCTCGAAGGCGGCGCGAATCGTTTCGGCCGGGAGCGCGTCGTGAAGATGCGACAGGTTGAGGAAGAAGAGGTTCGGATCGGGAGCGACGGACGCGGCGGAATACACCTTGGTCCAGTACGGATCCCCCCACGGGATGACCTTCACCAGTTCCAGGACGAGCGGCATCGCCCGCGCGACGTCGCGCACCCCGGCGGCCCGCAGGCTCGCCTCGCTCGGGCTTCGGGAATCCGTCACCTTGCGGCTGCCACGCCCTTGATCGCCGCGCCGTACGGACTTCTCAGCACGCCCTTTTCCGTCACGATGGCGTCGACCAGGCGTGCGGGGGTGACGTCGAAAGCCGGGTTGTAGACGTGGACGCCCGCCGGGGCGATCCGCGTCCCCATCAGGTGGGTGACCTCGTTGGCATCCCGCTCCTCGATCGGGATCAGCGCCCCGCGCTTGATCTTGGGGTCGATGGTCGACAGCGGCGCCGCGACGTAGAAGGGCACCTTGTGCGCCCTGCACAGCACGGCCACGCCGTAGGTACCGATCTTGTTGGCCACATCTCCGTTCGCGGCCACGCGGTCGGCGCCGACGATCGCCGCCTGGACCAACCCCTTGGCAAGCAGCGACGCCGCCATGTTGTCCGTGATCAGCGTGCAGGGAATACCGTCTTTCATCAGTTCCCATGCCGTGAGCCGGGCGCCCTGGAGCCACGGCCGCGTCTCGTCCACGAAGACATGGATCTTCTTGCCCGAAGCGACCGCCGCCCGGATAATGCCGAGCGCGGTGCCGTATTCCGCCGTCGCCAAGGCACCCGCGTTGCAATGGGTCAGCACGGAATCGCCGCTCTTGAGAAGCTTGGCGCCGTGCGCCCCCATCGCCTTGTTGACCTCGACGTCCTGCGCGTAGATGGCCTTCGCCTCGCGTTCGAGGCGCTTGGCCGCGCCCTCGGCATCGTCGTCGGAAAGCGTCGCCGCCAGCCGGCTCATCCGGTCGATCGCCCAGAACAGGTTGACCGCGGTGGGACGCGTCGCCGCCAGGTCGGTCGCCGCCTTGAGAAACAGGGGCCTCCACGGTTTCTTGCGCCGAACGGCCGCCTGCACCGCCAGGACTAGGCCGAAGGCCGCGGTCACCCCGATTGCGGGGGCTCCGCGCACGATCATCGTCTTGATGGCCTCGGCCACCGAAGCCGCGTCGGGGCAGCTCCGCATGAATTCCTTGATGGGCAGAATCCGCTGATCGAGCAGCACCAGCGTGTCGCCCTTCCATTCCATCGTTTTGAATGACACTTGGTACTCCTTATTGGTAAATACGGTGTTGACCCGATTTCATTATCGCATCGGGCGAGGTGCGGCGAGCAGCGCCGTCCTCCTGTTCCCCACGATGGCCCTCATCCTTATTTTCCCGCTCCCCGGGCCAACGCCGCCGAATCGATCGCCATGGCCGGCGACGTCAGCGCACCCGAGACGACGAGCGGAATCTCGATGCGGCCGGCCGAACGTTCGAAGTATTTCCCGGCCGTTCCCCGAGGCCGTCCGGTGAGCGGGTTCGGCATCGAAACCGTTCCGACGAAGTCGACCGTCCTGTCGAACCCGATCGCCGCGGTGCCGGCGAGGCCCAGGCGGTCGGCCTCGATGCGCAGCGAGTCCGTGGAAATTCTCCCGCCACCGATCCGGAATCCCGCCGACAGCTTCGAAAACGGCGTCTCTCCGCCCCTCGCCGGAACCGATCCCGACAGCCCCGCAAGCCAGGAGGCCTCGCCGCGAAGGTCGATCCCGCGGACCTTTCCCCCCGAAACCGACAATGTGCCATCACCGGTGGCCGTCCGCGCAAATTCCCCGAAGTCGCCGATGCCGGCGGCCAGTTCGGCGTTCATCGTAACGGAGCCGGAAATGAAATTCCCGAGCGTCGTCCCGCTCGCAAGCAACTGCGCCGCCTCGACGTTCCTCAGCATTATTTTCGCCCGGATATCCGGTGCGCGGCCGGTGGTGTCGACCCGGCCTGTGGCCTCGGCCTCGCCGCCGAACACATTCACCTTCAAATTCTCGAACGAATGGATCCCCTTCTCGAAGCCGATCCGCCCGGACAGATCACGGAACCCGACTCCCTTTGCACGGCCCGCGTCGATCGACAGATTGGCGAGAAAGGACACTTCCCGACTTTTCGCCTTGCCGGAGCCCCCGGAGCCGGATGGCCCCTCTTTGACGGTTTCCCCTTTTCTGCCGTGACCGCCGGCCGGGAACAGCGCGTCGAGATCCAGGAAAGCCATCTTCAACTCGAGCGGCTCGGCAGCCGTCTTTCCCAGCGCCATTTTCCCGCGCAGCGAGAAGCTTTGTCCGTTGAAAAGACCGGCGAGCGGCGAGAACTCGACCGCGCCCGGCGTCAGGCCGAGGTGCCCGTCGAGCGACCGGAAATCCATGCGGGATTCGCTCTCCTGGAAACCGACCTCGACCAGGTCGACCCCGATCTCCCACGAGCCGTCGGCGTCCCGGCTCGACTTTTTCCCATGACCGGATGCGGTGATGCGCCCGGTGGGCGACCAACGCGCGAGCAACTCTCCCCGGCTTTTCGCGAAATCGCCCAGGGAGGCGATGCGGGAGGAAGCCGACCATTCGTACGCGCCGGTGGAAGGGACTCCCGACAGGTTGCCGATCAGCAGCAGCGGCGGGAAGCGAAGCTCGGCGTTGGACAGCACCAGCTGGTCCGGAAACCGGCGGCCCTGGACGACCAGGCTGCACGGCATGTCGATGAACTTCTGCAGGCCCGGAACGACGGTCCAACCGGCATCGTTGAGGTCGGCGTCGATTTCGAAGCCAAGCGCCTCGGGCGTCCCGGAGAGCTTGGCGGAAAGAGAGCCGAATCCCTCGAGGTGGCCCTCGGCGAGGGCGGCGGGCGGTTCCCTGAATGTTTCCGGGAGGTCTCCCATCCGCACCCTTGGCATCGATAGCGCCAGATCCAATTCGGGAGAGGGACCGGCCGTTGCGATCTTGCCTTCGACTGAAAGGTCCTGCCGGAACAGGTCGCCCTCGGCCTTGAGCAGGTACGTGGACTTTTCTCCTTGCAGCGGTTCCAGGCTGCCCGCGAGCGCCAGGTGGCCGCGAGCTTTTTTGCCGAACCGCGCCGCGATGTCGAAGTCGAGGC
>JANXPS010000013.1 GCA_025357175.1 Deltaproteobacteria bacterium
GGAAGCGACCGGGCCTTATCTCCCGGGTTCCTGGGTCTACAACGCCAACGTGAAGCGCTATCCGCTCGACATCGCGAAGGCGAAGGCGCTTTTGGCCGAGGCCGGCTGGAGGGATGTCGACAACGACGGCGTGCTGGAAAAGGATGGGCGGAAATTCATTTTCACGGTGATCACCAATGCCGGAAACGACAGCCGCGCCAAGACGGCGGCGATCATCCAGCAGGACCTTGCCGCGGTCGGCATCAAGATCGAGATCCGGACGCTCGAATGGGCGGCATTCATCAACGACTTCATCGAGAAGCGCAAATTCGACGCCATGATCCTGGGCTGGAGCATCACGCCCGATCCCGACCAGTTCGACATCTGGAGCTCGACGAAGACCGGCCCGAAGGAAATGAATCACGTCGGCTTCAAGAACGCCGAGGTCGACCGGCTGCTGGAAGAGGGGCGCCGGACCTTCGACGAGGCGAAGCGGAAGCAGAGCTACGGGCGCATCCAGGAGATCCTGGCCGAAGAGGCGCCCTACGTCTTCCTTTACGTCCCCGACGCGCTCCCGGCGGTGGCGAAGCGGATCCGGGGGATCGTGCCGGCCACCTCGGGCATCGACTACAACTTCATCAAGTGGTTCGTCCCCAAGGCCGAGCAGAAGTACAAGATCGAGCCGTAGGGAGCGAAGGGACAAATGTTCCGCTACATCGTTCGCCGCCTGCTGCTCATGCCCGTGATGCTTCTCGGGATCAGCATCATCTCGTTCGGCGTCATGCACCTCGCGCCGGGCGGGCCGGTCAGCCTCGCATCCGACCTCAATCCCAAGGTGACCGCCGAGGCGCGCGCGCGTCTCAACGCCTACTACGGGCTCGACAAGCCGCTCCACGTCCAGTATTTCAACTGGCTCTCCCGCGTCGTCCGGTTCGATTTCGGCGACAGTTTCGCACCCGACGGCCGCAAGGTCTGGCACAAGATCCGCGAGCGGATCCCGGTGACGCTGTCGATCAACCTGCTTTCCGAGGTGATCATATTCCTCGTCGCGGTGCCGCTCGGACTCTACGCGGCGGTCCGGCGCGGGTCGCTGTTCGACCGGGCTTCGACGGTCACCGTTTTCGTCGGCTTCGCGATGCCCGGTTTCTGGCTCGCGCTGCTGCTCATGATCCTGTTCGGCGTCAAGCTCGGCTGGCTGCCCATCTCGGGGCTCGTCTCCCTGGGATACGATTCGCTTTCCATCGCCGGGAGGGTCGCCGACCGGGCGCGCCACCTCGTGCTGCCCGTTTTCGTCGGGGCCTTCAGCGGGCTGGCCGGGCTCTCCCGCTTCATGCGCTCCAACATGCTCGAGGTGATCCGGCAGGACTACATCGCGACGGCGCGCGCCAAGGGGCTTGGCGAGCGGGCCGTGGTCTACCGCCACGCGCTGCGCAACGCCCTGCTGCCGGTCATCACCATCCTGGGGCTTTCGGTGCCGGGCCTGCTCGGGGGATCGGTCATCATGGAATCGATCTTCGCGATACCGGGGCTGGGGCAGCTTTTCTTCCAGGGCGTCATGTCGCGCGACTACCCGCTGATCCTGGCCGAGCTTGTGCTCACGGCCTTCCTCACGCTGCTCGGGAACCTGCTGGCCGACGTCGGCTACGCGGTGGCCGACCCGCGCATCAGGACGGGCAATTGACGATGGCTACCGGCTCCGGCACTCATTCCCTGTTCGTCGAGACGGTCCAGCGACTCTCGCGCAACCCCCTTGCGGTTGCCGGGGGCGCCGTGATCCTGGCGCTGGTGGTCGTATCGACGTTCCCGTCGATATTCTCGACGGCCGATCCGTCCCGGATCGATACGGGCAGCATGCTGCTTGCGCCCTCGTCCGCGCATCCGCTGGGAACCGACGAACTCGGGCGCGACGTCTATTCGCGCATGATCCACGGGGCGCACATCTCCCTTCAGGTCGGCTTCGTCTCGATGGGCATCGCGACCGCGATCGGCCTGCTGATGGGGCTTTCCGCCGGATATTTCGGCGGCTGGACCGACGCGGTCGTCAGCCGTTTCATCGACGTCATGCTCTGCTTCCCGTCCTTCTTCCTCATCCTCTCGGTCATCGCGTTTCTCGGGCCTTCGATCATCAACATCATGGTGGTCATCGGCCTCACCGGGTGGATGGGCGTCGCGCGGCTGGTGCGCGCCGAGACGCTGTCGCTCAGGGAGCGCGATTTCGTCGCCGCCGCCCGGGCGCAGGGGGCCGGAAACAGCCGCATCATCTTCCGCCACATACTGCCCAACGCGCTCGCCCCGGTGCTGGTGTCGGCGACGCTCGGAGTCGCGGGGGCGATCCTCGTCGAATCGGGCCTGAGTTTCCTGGGCATCGGCGTCCAGCCGCCCATCCCGTCCTGGGGCAACATCCTGACGGCCGGAAAAGACAACATCGAGTTCGCCTGGTGGCTGTCGCTCTACCCGGGGCTCGCGATCCTCGTCACCGTCCTCGGCTACAACCTGCTCGGCGAGGGGATCCAGGAAGCGGTCGACCCCAGGTTGAAAGCGAGATGACCGGAATGGAAAAGAAATCGGCCCCCGTGGCGGGCCCGCTGCTCGATGTCCGCGGCCTGTCGCTTTCCTTCGGCACCGAAGGCGGCCGCGTCCGGGCGCTGTTCGGCGTGTCGTTCCGGCTGATGCAGGGGGAAACGCTGGGGCTCGTGGGCGAATCCGGCTGCGGGAAGTCGATCACGGCGATGTCGGTCCTCCGGCTGCTACAGACGCCCCCGGCGCAGGTCGAGGGAGGCGAAATCCTCCTCCGTGGGCGCAACCTGCTGCAGCTCTCCGGCCGCGAGATGTGCGACGTCCGGGGACGGGAAATCTCCATGATCTTCCAGGAGCCGATGACTTCTCTCAACCCGGTGCTGACCGTGGGCGAGCAGGTGGCCGAGGTGTTCACGGCGCACGGCTTGTGCGGCCGGAAAGAGGCGGCCTCCCGCGCGGTCGCGTGGCTCGAGAAGGTGGGAATGCCCGACGCGTCCCGGCGTGCGAACGAATATCCGCACCAGATGAGCGGCGGGATGCGGCAACGGGCGATGATCGCGATGGCGCTCGCGCTCGAGCCGGCGCTGCTCATCGCCGACGAGCCGACCACTGCGCTTGACGTGACGATCCAGGCGCAGATCCTCGCGCTGCTCACGCACATGCGGCGGGAGCAGGGGATGGCGATCCTTCTCATCACGCACGACCTGGGCGTGGTTCGCGAGTTCGCCGACCGCACCGCGATCATGTACCTCGGGCGCATCGTCGAGACCGGTCCGACGCCCGCGCTGTTCGCCGATCCCGTTCACCCGTACACGCAGGGGCTCATGGCGTCGATTCCCGGCATGTCCGAAGGGACCGGGCGGCTGCCTTCGATTCCGGGAACCGTGCCCGACCTGCGCCATGTCCCTCCCGGCTGCCCTTTCTCCGACCGTTGCCCGTTCAGGCTGGCGGCGAGAGACGCATTTGCCGGCGGGCTTGTCGCGCTGGATTCCCTGTCGATCTGCGACAGCGAAGATCCGCCGCTCGCGGAATACGCTGCGGGCCACGCGGCGGCCTGCCACTACCAGGCCCGAAAACGGGGGATCGCGTGACCGCGCGGACCATCGGCGAAATCGACCGAAGGCTCGACACCGGCCCGGGCGTCCCGTTGCTCTCGCTCCGCGGGCTGTTCAGGCATTTTCCCGTCCGGCGCTCTTTTTTCTCGAGCGAGTCGCTCTCCGTCAAGGCGGTCGATGGCGTGTCGCTCGATGTCCCGCCGGGTAAAACCGTCGGCCTCGTGGGCGAGTCGGGCTGCGGCAAGACGACGCTCGGGCGGCTCGCGATCCGCCTGATCGACCCGGACGCGGGGCAGATCCTGTTCGAGGGCCGGGACATCACGACGCTCGAAGGAGAGGAACTGCGTCGGCTCCGCCTCGGCATGCAGATCGTCTTCCAGGACCCGTACTCGTCGCTCAATCCGCGGATGCGGGTTCGCGACATCGTCGGTGAAGGATGGCTTGTCCACGGGATCGCGAAGGGAAGGGAATTGCGGGAGCGCGCCGAGCGATTGCTCGTCCGCGTCGGGCTGCCGGCGGATGCGGCCGACAAGTATCCTCATGAGTTCTCGGGAGGCCAGCGGCAGCGGATCGGCATCGCCCGCGCCGTCGCCCTGTCGCCGAAG
>JANXPS010000102.1 GCA_025357175.1 Deltaproteobacteria bacterium
GGACGGCACGACCTACTTCTATGTCGTAACCGCCGTCAATTCGGTCGGGGAAAGCCTCCCCTCCGCCCAGGTATCGGCGACCACGACTACCGCCCCGATGATTCTTCCGGCACCGATGGGCGTCGCAGCGGTCGGCGGCGCACGCCAGGTGACCGTCTCCTGGGCCCCCGTGACGGGGGCGGTTTCCTATCGTCTTTACTGGTCGACCACGAACGGCTTCACGCCGGCTACGGGGACTCGTATCGACAACGTCGCGTCGCCCTTTGTTCACATGGGGCGGCTGGACAATACAACCTACTTCTACCTGATCGCGGCGGTGAATGCGGCCGGCGAAAGCCTGCCTTCGGTGCAGGTATCGGCCACGACCGCCCCCCCCGTCGTTACCGTTCCCAACGCGCCCGTCGGAGTCGTCGCGGTCGGGGGCGACAACCAGGTGACGATCGCGTGGGGGGCTGTGGCTACCGCCACGACCTACCGGATCTACTGGTCCACGACGACCGGCGTCACTCCGGCAACCGGCACGCTGATCGATAACGCGACGTCCCCTTTCATCCATGGGGGGAGGACGCCGGCAACGACCTATTTCTACGTCGTCACCGCGGTGAACGCGTCGGGCGAAAGCTTGCCCTCGGTTCAGGTTTCCGCCACCACCAATCCGACGCCGCCGGCCGTTCCCCCGGCGCCCGGAGGAGTCAGCGCAGTCGGAGGCACCAACCAGGTCACCGTATCCTGGGGCGCCGTGACCGGTGCGACTTCATACAATCTGTACTGGGCCGCGGCTCCCGGGGTGACGCCGGCAACCGGAACACAGATTCCTAACGTAACGAGTCCCTTTTTCCACAGGCTGCTGGCGGCCAACACGCCGTATTATTATGTCGTGACCGCGGTCAATGCCGCCGGCGAGAGCCTGCCCTCCGCGCAGGTGACCGCCACGACCTCGGCCCTCGACGGCGTGGCGCTTTATGGTACGAACTGCTCAAGTTGCCACAATCCGCTGGCGACTTCAGACAAGCGGGGCGGCGAAACCGTGACCCGGATTCGCGCCGCGATCAACGGCAACAGGGGAGGGATGGGATTCCTGTCGTTCCTGACCGATCCCCAGCTCCAGGCGATCGCAGACGTTCTCAATTTCTGACCGGCCGATCCCATCATAGAAAGGGCCCCTCCATGGGGCCCTTTTTATTTGATACTGTAATCAGTAATTCCAGTTATCAGGCAGGGGGCAAACGTGGGGGTCGGCTCCGACCGTATATATCGGGCAATTGTCGAACAAATGGGGGAGGGGGCCCTGGTTCTCGCACGGGATGGCCGGATTCTTTATGCCAACCGGCGGTTCGCCGAGATCGTCGGGCTCCCGCTCGACAAGGTTGTTGGAGCGGAGCTGGAATCGTTTCACTCGGATTCCGATGTCCCGATTCTTCGAAATTACCTGCCCGGAGCCCATCCCAGGGTCAACCGCCGGGAATCGGTTCTCGTGCGGCCGAATGGTGAAAAAGTGCGGGTTTCCATTTCGCTTGACCATCTCGTCGATTGCAGCCCATCGAGTTATTGCCTGGTGGTTACCGACCTGACGGAAAGAAAGCGGGCCGAGGCCGAGCTCATGGCGAGCGAGGCGCGTTTCCGTTCCGTGGTCGAACACGTACCGGTGGGCCTCTTCATAGTCCAGGACGGGATCGTGGTCTTCATGAACCCGGAGCAGGAACGCCTTTTCGGCAGTTACCCGGCTTCCCTCGAAAAGTGTTCCGGAGCGGCCGTCCATCCGGAAGATCAGGAAATGTTCCTGAAACTTTGCAGCGATGGGAGGCCGGCGGATTGTAAAACGGGTGCGACCGAATTGCGTTATTTCCCGAAAGGGGCGCCGAACCGGGAGGACACCCCGCGGTACGCCCATTGCCGGGCCACCGATATTCGATATCGCGGAGACCGCGCCGTCCTGGTGAACATGATCGACGTCACGCGGACCAAGGAGATCGAACAGATCGTTCTCAAGCAGGAAAAACTGGCGGCGCTGGGACTCGTCGCCGCGAGCATGGCCCACGAAATCCGAAATCCCCTTTCAGGACTCAACATTTACCTATATGCGGTGGAAGCGCATCTGGAGGGGGCGGATGGCATCGATCCGGCGACGCTGGAAAAGACCCGGGCCCTGCTCGACACCGCGAGAGGCGCCGCTGAAAAGATCGAGGATGTCATTCGCAGGGTGATGGATTACGCGCGTCCCGCTTCGTTGAAACTGGTCGAAGGGCAGATCAACCTTGCCGTCAGCGAAGCGGTGGTGCTGGGCATGATGGTGCTGGGCAAGAGCGGGATCAAGCTCGAAACACGGCTGGCCGATGGGCTACCCCTGTGCCTGGCCGACCTGCGCCTGGTGGAACAGGCCATCCTCAACCTGATCGTGAATGCGGGGCAGGCGGTTGAACAGTCGGAAGGCCGCGGGGGGCGCATCGAGATTTCGACTGCCCTGGAGGGCAGGCACATCCTCATTCGCGTGGGCGATTCCGGGCCCGGCGTGCCCCCGCACCTGCGTGAAAGGATTTTCGAGCCATTTTTCACGACCCGGAGCGGCGGTACGGGGATCGGGCTCGCTTTCACGAGCAAGATCATCGCCAATCACGACGGATTCCTGGAGGTCGGGGAAAGTTTTCTGGGCGGTGCCGAATTCCGTGTCTATCTTCCGCTTGGCCGTTAACGCCCGGGGGCTCGCTCGTGTCGGATATTTTCAATACCGATCTATAAAATATTCTAAAAGATATCCGCCATTATCGGCATCATCCTGCCCGTATTTGCATAAACACCCGTTAAATTAGCGTTAATCGTTTTTAACCCCGCATCTGAAACTCGGCATGGTCCGTGCATTTAATTGCAAGTGCGATAACGGCGATTCGTTTATCGCGCAAAAAAATGCCGGCCCTCGGGGTCGAATAACCGGAGGAATCAGACGATGACGGGAACAGTGAAGTGGTTCAACGACGCAAAAGGGTTCGGATTCATCACCGGTGAAAGCGGCGAGGATGTGTTCGTCCATTTCAGCGAAGTCCAGGGCGAGGGCTACCGGTCACTGGCCGAAGGACAGCGCGTCGAATTCGATATCGCCGACAGCCCCAAGGGCAAACGGGCGGCGAATGTACGGAAGGCTTGATCCCGACGCGGAGCAACATCCGGCATCATCCGCCGGCTCGGGGGTCTATCGCGTCTGATTGCTGACGATCGTGATTTCGTCGTCGCGGAAGACCACCTTGATGCCTTCCTGGAGCGCCTCGCACCGGTCGCACAGCCAAAGGCCGGCATTCTGGGACATCCTGTTGACGGCCGGGAGCAGGGCGTCGAAATTTATCGAGACGATGAACTGCCGCAACTGCACCTGCTTCTCCGCGACGAAATCCAGCTTCGGGAGCGTTTCAAGGAACTCGCCCCAGGCACGCTTGGCCTCGCCCACAATCTCGGCAGGCCCGATCAACTCCTGCAACTTCTGGGTGACTTCGGCCGGCAACTGCTTTGCACGAATCAGTACCTGTTCCATGGTCCCCTCCAATTCCCTATAACGATCATTATGCGCTCATGTCGCCGCAAGTGGAACCGCTCGTCGGCACCAGCTTCCTCTGGCCCGTATTCTCGAGACGTTTTCGGCTCCCTGCGGGAGGCGCACCCAAGTCTGGGTCCGTCCGAAGAGCGGGAGGCCGACGTATCCCCGGACCTTCAACTTCTTCCCCCCCTCCGCAAGCGCGAACGAACAGCGGTAGACCGTTCCGTTTTCCGGGTCGAGGATGAATCCGCCCGACCATTCGTTTCCCTTCCGGGAAAGGTCCCAGAGGATCGTCATGCCGACGATCTGACGACCCTTCCGAATCCCCTCGCAACGTTCGCACACCGGGTCGGCCGGTTCGCCCGGATCCGGGAACAGCTTCTCGATCTTCCCGTGGAACGTTCCGTTTTCCTCCCAGATCCGCACGATCGACCGGACTTTTCCCGTCTCGTCGTCCACCGTCCTCCAACTTCCGGCCGGCGAAGCGTCGGCGGCGGTGGCGGAATGGGGGATGGCGGAAGAGAGGGCGACGACGGCGAACCCGATCCGGATCGCGGTAAAAATCCTCATCCGTGAATCCTTTCCGGAAATTTTGCACCATTGCGGGAACCCCTGCCCGCTCCCGGCACGGGGTAAATGGTATGATGGGGGTTCAGAGCCGAAATGGGAATCCCCGCAGGAGCATGGAAGCATGGTATCCGACCCACCCTTTTTCGTGACGATCGATTTCGACGGCACGGTCGTCGACACGGACATCACCGACTCGGTCATCGCCCGGTATGCACGCGCGGGATGGGAAGAGGCGGAACGGCTTTGGGAGGAGGGCCGGATCGGCTCGAGGGAATGCCTTTCGACCCAGATGTCGATGATCGACGTTCCGCTCGAGACCGTCATGCACCACCTGGACGATTTCTCCGTGCACGAGAGTTTTCCTGCCTTCGTGGAATTCCTGGAGCGGTCCCGCATTCCCTTCTGCATCGTGAGCGACGGCTTCAGCGTCGTCATCGAACGGATTCTGGCCAATGCCGGCCTGAGCGGCATTCCTGTCCACGGAAACGTCCTGCGGAACGGGGATTCCGGTCTGGTCTGCTCGTTCCCGAATTCCCGCGAAGGCTGCGAATCGGGAACCTGCAAGTGCATGGTCTCCCGGCAGCAGGGGGGAGGGTTGCCCGTCATCCACATCGGCGACGGAAGGAGCGATTTCTGCCTCGCGAGCCATGCCTCCCACGTATTCGCGAAGGGGAGTCTCGCGGACCATTGCCGCGACCGAAAGATACCCCACACCCCTTTTGACGATTTCCGCACGGTCGAGGCCGGCATCCGGGCGCTGGTCCTCGTCCGCTGATTTACCCCGAACACCCTACATCAGACACAGAGGAGCCCTCGAGATGGACGCGCCGTATCCGAACGAAACGCAGTTGCTCGAACTCGAATCCCGATACTGCTCGTACGGGGATACCGTGCACTATCTCGAGCAGCCGCAGATATTCGAACGGTGCGAGGGGTCCTGGCTGTTCGACTCGCAGGGGAAACAGTACCTCGATGTCCAGATGTGGTATTCCGCGGTCAACTTCGGCTATCGAAACCCCGAGATCGAGGCGGCGCACAACCGGCAGATGGCCGCGCTCCCCCAGGTCGCCTCCCAGTATCTCCACAAGGAAAAGATTCTGCTGTCCGCGGCGATCGGCGAGGAGACCGAAAAGCGGTTCGGACAGCGGGGCCGGGTCCATTTCAACGTGGGCGGCGCGCAGGCGATCGAGGACAGCCTCAAGGTGGTCCGGAACTTCAAGAAGGGGAAATCGCTCATGTTCGCGTTCATGGGCGGATACCACGGCCGCACGCTCGCGGCGACGGAACTCACCAGCAGCTTCCGCTACCGGAAACGGTTCGGCCACTTCGGGAACCGGGCGACGTTTATCCCCTATCCCTACTGCTACCGCTGCTACTACGGGAAAAAACGGGGCGAATGCGATTTCGAGTGCGTGAAGCAGTTCGGGAAACTTTTCGAGACCGAATATTACGGGGCGATCGACCTGAAGGACGGCGAGGCGGAGCACGCGGCGTTCTACATGGAGCCGATCCAGGCGACCGGCGGCTACGTCATCCCCCCACCCGACTATTTCCTCCAGATCGAGGAGATCCTCCGGAAGCACGGCATCCTGCTCGTCAGCGACGAGATCCAGATGGGCTTCTACCGCACCGGGAAGCTCTGGGCGATGGAACATTTCGGCGTCAAGCCCGACATCGTCGCGTTCGCCAAATCGCTGACCAACGGATTGAATCCGCTCTCCGGCATCTGGGCCCGGGAAGAACTGATCAACCCCGGGATCTTCCCGCCGGGATCGACCCACTCCACCTTCTCGAGCAACCCGCTCGGCACCGCGGCGGGGCTTGCCGTCATGGAATACATCCGGAGCCACGACCTCGAGACAAGCGTCGCCGAAAAGGGACGCTACATGGTTTCCCGGCTGCGGGAGATTAAAGAGCGGCACCCGGTCGTCGGCGACGTGGACGGGCTGGGTCTCGCGGTCCGGATCGAGCTGACGAAGGCGGACGGCTTCACCCCCGACCGGGCGTTGACCGACCGGATCTTCCAGGAGGGCATGAAGGGGGAGACCGTCGTGCGGGGAGAGAAGTACGGGCTGGTGCTCGATGTCGGCGGCTACTACAAGAACGTCTTCACGCTCGCCCCGGCGCTCACGATCTCCTACGACGAGATCGATCTGTTCGCGGAACTGTTCGAGGCGCTCCTGATCCGATGCTCGGGGTGACGTTCAGCAATCTCCTGGAACCCGCCTCCGACCCCCGCGAGCTGTCGATCGGTGTCGGCGGTATTTCTCTACCGCCCAGCGGGGTGTCTCGATTCGCTGAAGCTTAGGAATACGATCCCGCAGGCGATGCACGCGGCGCCGACGACCTGCATCATCGAGATGTGCTCCCCGAAGAGGATCCGGGAGAGGATCAGGACGGAGACCACCTCGAGGTGGGACGCGGCGAACGCGGGACCGACCGGCGCCCGCTTGAGCAGCGTCATCCAGGTGACGAACGCGCAGAGGTAGCCTGCGATCGCGCCGTAGATCCAGGGGGTCGAGAGGGCGCCCGAAAGCCAGGCGAATGTCATCGAGAACTCGCCTGTCCGACCCGCAGCCAGCTTGAAGCAGATCTGCGTCCAGCTGTCGAACAGCATCAGTGCACCGAATCCGAAAACGTAGAACCGGGTCCTGCTCACGCGCCTCCCCCGGAAAGGGCGACGCCGGCGATGATCAGCGCCATGCCCGTCACCCGCATGGGGTCGAGCCGTTCCTGGAAGAACAGTCTTCCGGCCAGCATCACTGCGACGATGTTGATCGATCCCACCAGCATGGCGAGCGACAGCGGCACCAGGGAGACCAGGGCGAACCACACTAGAAATTCCAGGCCGAAGCAGGCGATGCCGATCCAGATCGGGAGGGACGAAAGCATCCGCTTCCACCGGTGCAGTTCGTCGTCGTGTTCTGTGACGGCCGCGGACTTGAACGCGAGATGTCCGCCCGTGTCCAGGACGATGTTTGCGAACCAGAGCAGAAGGGCGAAGCCGGACATGAGCAGAAACATCCCCCGGGCAATTTCGATACACCCGATGATAACCGATAATCGAAAATGGTACGATGGGGCTAAGCAGTTCCGGAGGGAATCCATGTCAACCTATGAAAAGATCAAAAAGGTCTTCAGCGACAAGCTGGACCTCGACGAATCGAAGATATCGCCTGACACGAAGCTTGAGAACCTCAACCTGGATTCGCTCGACAAGATCGAGTTCCTGTTTGCGCTCGACGACGAGTTCGGCATCACCATCCCCCATCGCGGCATCAAGCTGGATACGGTGCAGGATGTGATCGACGCGGTGGAGCGTCTCGTCTCCGAGAAGGAAGCCGGCGCAGCGGCCGGGAAAGTCTGACCGTGAGGCGGGTAGCGGTGACCGGCATCGGGATCGTTTCCCCCCTCGGGAACCGGGCCGACGACTTCCACCGGAATCTGATGGCGGGAGTATCCGGGGTCGGAAGGGTGTCCTTCGAGGGCGCCGACCGGCTTTCCGTCCGGATCGCCGCGGAGACCACGTTCGACTTCGAAAGCTTCTTCCCGAAGAAGCAGTTCGGCATTCTCGACCGGACCGGCCAGATGGCGCTGGTTTCCGCCGCGCAGGCGTGGGACGAATCCGGCCTGGCGCCCGACGATTCGGAAAAGAGCCGGGCGGGCGTCTACCTGGGGACGGGGATGGGCGGCGCGCGGACGGTCGACAGCGTCAGCAGCCAGTTGTACGGCCAGGGCGCGGCACGCGTGAGCCCCGTCTCCATCATCAAGGTCATGGCCAACGCGCCGGCCTCCCACATCTCGATCCGGTACGGCCTGTCGGGTCCCTGCCTCACGTTCTCGACGGCCTGCTCCTCTTCCGCCGTCGCGATCGGGGAGGCGTTCCGCCTCATCCGCTCCGGCGGCGCGGACTTCGTTCTCGCCGGCGGGACCGAATCGATGATCACGTACAGCTCCTTCAAATGCTGGGAATCGCTCGGGGTGCTGGCGCCCGAGGACCCGGAGGGTCCGGGCGCATCCTGCAAGCCGTTCGCGAAGGACCGGATGGGGCTGGTCATCGGGGAGGGGGCGGCGGTCGTCGTCCTGGAGGACATGGAGCGCGCCCGAAGGCGTGGCGCGCCGATCCACGCCGAACTAGCGGGGTACGGC
Organism: Deltaproteobacteria bacterium; assembly: GCA_025357175.1. Taxonomy (GTDB): domain Bacteria; phylum Desulfobacterota; class Deferrimicrobia; order Deferrimicrobiales; family Deferrimicrobiaceae; genus JANXPS01. The sequence goes on from JANXPS010000102.1 coordinate 8,243, forward strand.
GTTACGTCGGACGCCCACCACATCACCGGTCCCTCGATGGAGGGGCAGGCCCGGGCCATGCGTCTGGCGCTCGAGGATGCCGCGTGCCCTCCCGACGCGATCGGCTGCATCAACGCGCACGGGACCGCCACCGAGTTGAACGACGTCATCGAAACCCGGGCGATCCGGCAGGTCTTCGGCGCCTCGGCCGCCCGGATCCCCGTCAGTTCGACCAAGTCGATGCACGGCCACCTCATGGGGGCAGGAGGAGCGGTCGAATTCGTCGCGGCGCTGCTGGCGATCAAGCATCAGTCGGTGCACCCGACCGCCAACCTGAGGATCCCGGATCCCGAATGCGACCTCGACTACGTGCCTCTCGTGGGGCGCGAGCGGCAGAAGGTTTCGGCCGCCATGTCCAACTCGTTCGCGTTCGGCGGAACCAACGCGGTCCTCGTCGCGAAATCCGCATGACCGAACAGCGGATCGATCTCGAGGGCGGCAGCCACGCCGTCCTGCTGATCCACGGCCTGACCGGAAGCCCCTTCGAACTGAAGCACCTCGCGAGGAAGCTGAACAAGGCGGGTTTCACCGTGAAGGGGCCGTCGCTGGCCGGTCACGGGACTTCGCTCGCGGAGCTGAAGCAGACCCGGTGGGAGGACTGGTACGGGACCGTCCGCACCGCCGTCATCGGAATGCAGCGCGAATACGATTCGGTGTCCGTCGCGGGGTTGTGCATGGGAGCCTTGCTGGCGCTCTGTCTCGCGCACGACCCGGAATGCGAGGTGTCGGCCGTGGCGCTTTTGTCCACGACCCTCTTCTACGACGGCTGGAGCCTCCCCTGGTACCGCTTCCTCCTGCCGCTGGCCTACCTTCCGCCGATCAAGTACTTCTATTCCTTCGGGGAACGCGAACCCTACGGGATCAAGGACGAGCGGATGCGGGCGCAGGTCGCGCTCTCGCTGAAGGACAGTTCACTCGCGTACGACACCTTTCCGTCCCAGAGTCTGCACGAGTTGTTCAAGGTCATCGGGAGGGTGAAGAAGATTTTGCCGGAGGTCAAGGCGCCGGCGCTGATCATCCACGCGGTCGAAGACGACCTGGTCAGCGTGAAAAACGCCGACTACGTCGAGCGGAGGATCGGGTCGGATACCGTCCGGAAGGTTCTCCTCGACGACTCGTACCACATGGTCACGCTCGACAAACAGAAGGAAGTGGTGGCGGAGGAAATCGTCCGCTTCTTCCGGGAAACCGCTTCCTGAGACGTTCCCGGGCCGGGCGGGCCTCGTCGGGGGCCGCCCGGCGATCACGTCCCTTCCGTCAGGAAGCCTTCGGAGGGGCGGGGTCGGTCCCGGCCGCGATCGTCTCTTTCGGCGCCTCTTCGTTCATCGCCTTCTTGAATTCCCCGCTCGTTTCGGAAATCGCATTCTTGAACTCCCGGATTCCCTTTCCGAGGCCGGCCCCGAGCTCGGGCAACTTTTTGGGCCCGAATACGACCAGCGCGATGACAAGGATGAAGAGCAAGTGCATCGGTTGGAAAATTCCTTCGAACATGAAACCCTCCCGGCGGTTCGGATTGTATCAAGCATCCATTATCTCACAAGGCAGGTGCCCCTAGCGGGACTCCCCTCCGCGTCGCAGACATCCTGTCCGCTTGCTCCGGGCCGGGTCGCATGGTTTCCGCGCGCATCCATGCGCGCTCTTCCTCCCTATCGGTCGGCGCCATGCTCCCTTCTCTTCCCGCTTCCGGCTCGAGTTGAAACTGAAAAAGGCCCCCCGGATGAGGAACCCGGGGGGCCTTACTGATTTCAACATGGTGCCGAAGGCGGGACTCGAACCCGCACGGATCGCTCCACCACCCCCTCAATGCCGTGGGAAATAATAGTTTAGATTCATAAAATGCTTATATATCAGGCATCTATGGCTCTTGTTGTGGGCGGATGAGGGTGGTCTGTTTACACCGATTGCGCAATATTGTCTGGTGTTTTCGGCCGCTAGTGCACCGGGAGTGCACCGGCGGTGTGGGGCTTTTCAGACCGCGATTTCCAGCAGGATCTTGTCATAGGTTACCCGGGCGGAAACCTTCTTGTCCTCCTCCTTGAGGTCGATCAGGCCGACCTGGGAGAGGTACTTCACGTCGTCCGAGATGTTCTTGATGTTCCGGTGCGCGAGACGCGCCAGTTCATGAAGTGAGGAGGGCTTTTCCTCGCGGACCAGGTGGAGCAGGTTCATCCGTTGCGGGGTCAGCGCCTTCCGGAACGCCTCGAGGCTGGTGAAATAGACCCCGCTGTTCTTGCGGACTTTCTCGCCGCGTCCGAGGGCTTCCGCGGTCGCAATGAAGTCGTCCATCGCAGAGTCGATGCTCTTGATCCCGATCCGAACCTTCTTAACCTTCATGGTGGTTCTCCTTGTACCGCTCCACGTCCGAAAGGAAATCCCTAGTGAGTTGACGCAGTCCCTTGAATTCAAAATCCGATTCCTCGCCTGCCCAGTGGCGATGATCCCCCTTGCGTTCGGCGTTGTCGTACCCGATGACACGTTCCCCATTCACGATGTAGACGAGCGAGTACTTGTATCCGTGAGGGATGTGGGCGGAGAGGGGGACGCGCCAGATCTTCATTTCGATCGTGTTCCCCGACTCGTCCGTGATTTTCTCGTGAAGAACCAGATCGCCACTCGTATTGGTATGGTATGCCAACAGGCTTAGATGGTCAATCGGTATGATTCCCGGAGGCATGAAACCCAGGGGGCTGCTCGCTCAGCATTGCCTCGAGTCTTCAGTATGATTAAAGTGAATCGATGTTTACCCTCCGCTGTACCGCGAAAGCCCTGAAGCGGCTGGGCGTCGCCCCGGTCGATCCGGCGCCTCCGTCGACAACGGCGCTTGGCGATTGGTATGTAAACCCTCT
>JANXPS010000108.1 GCA_025357175.1 Deltaproteobacteria bacterium
TTCCACCACACGCACTGGGACAAACTGGGCCGGCCGAACCTCGAGCCGATGACGGCGCTGTTCGCGAACCTCATTTACCTGGCGGACCGGGTCGACGTCCAGATTGCGGCCTGTCCCGTCAACGACTCCCTGCTCATGTCCATGGCTCCGATACGCGACCTGGTCACCCGGCACAGGGGCACGAATTTCGCCCCCGAACTGGTGGAGGCCTTTCTCGAGGCGTCGGTGCCCGAGGCGTTCTGGCTGGCGCTGTCGCCAGACTACGTCGCCGAGCACGTAACCGAGATGCACCACTCCGGGAACAGCCGAACCGTCACGCATGCCGACCTGAAGCGGTTCGCGTTGATCATCGCGGACATCGTCGATGCGAAGTCCCATTTCACGAAAGAACACTCGATCGGGGTTTCGCAGCTGTCCCGCTACCTGGGCGGCCTTGCCGGATTTTCCGGAGAGCGGCTCGGGGAGATCGAAATCGCGGGGCTTCTGCACGACATCGGCAAACTGCAGGTACCGGACGAGGTGCTGGACAGCCCCGCAGCTCTTTCGATGGCGGAGCGCGCGGTCATCATGAAGCATAGTTTCGCCACCTGGCGGATCCTTCGTCGAATCGGCGGTCTCGGGGATGTTGCGCGCTGGGCGTCGGAGCATCACGAATCGGTGGGCGGCCAGGGTTACCCCTTCCACTTCGCGGGGCGGGAAATCCCGATCGAGTCCAGGATCATCAAGGTGGCGGATGTGTATCAGGCGCTGGCGCAGACGCGGCCGTACCGGAGGGCGGCGCCTCCGGGAGAAATCCTGCGGATGCTTCGGGAGATGCAGGCCCGCAACGAGGTAGATGCGGGCATCGTCGATCAGGTGGCGGGGAATCTTGAGGCGTGCCAGAAATATGCGGTCGGGGGAGAAACGGAGGCTACCGCGGGGTACCCGAGGCTTTCCGGTATCTCCTGAACAGGACGTATCCGCCTACGAGCAGCGTCGATGCTGCGAGGACCCCCAAGAGCGCCTTATGGGACAACGCCATGACCAGTTCCTGGGTGAGCAGTCCCTGGTTCCGGCCGATCGCGTATCCGATGAACGTCAGGATCGTGACCCAGATGCCGGCGCCCATAAGGGTGTAGAGCGAGAAGCGAAGGTGGTTCATGCCGGATAGCCCCGCCGGGATCGAGATGAGGTGGCGGACCACCGGAAGCAGGCGGCCGATGAACGTCGAGATTTCGCCGTGTTCGATGAAGAAGCGTTCGACCTTCAGAAATTTTTCGGGGGGCATCAGGACATATCGACCGTATTTCAGGATCAGCGGGCGCCCCAGGTGTCGGGCCGCGTAGTAATTTGCGTAGGCGCCGACGAGGCTCCCGGTCGTGCCGGCAAGTATGGCCGCCCACAACTCCATGCGTCCCTGGCTGGCCAGATAGCCGGCCGGGGGCATCACCAACTCGCTCGGTATCGGGATGATGGAACTCTCGAGCGCCATGAGCAGGCTTATGCCCGCGTATCCCGTCGCGCCGATCGTGTCGACCAGCCACATGATTGCGTTGTGAATCATCATTATTATTATATGACGGCAGGCAGGTCCGGCGCCACGTTTTGATTCCCGTTCGGGACGCTATTTTCCGGAATCGCTATTTTCGGATGGTTACGGGAGCAAAAACGGGTTATAGTCACAAACTTAATCTATTTTCTCGAGGAACAGGTTACCAATGAGTGAACTGGACGACACGAAAGTCAATGGAGTTGAAGAGGAAGAAGATTTTGCGTCAATGTTCGAGGGGTCGTTCGTAGCGCCGGTCAAGCTGAGGCCTGGGCAGAAGATCGACGCGACCATCGTCTCGATTGCTCCCGACTGGATCTTTCTCGATCTGGGCCGCAAGGGCGAGGGCGTGATCGACCGCAAGGAACTGCTCGACGCCGATGGGAACCTGACGGTCAAGGTCGGCGACCCGCTGTCGGCCTACTTCCTGTCGTCCTCCAACAGCGAGCTCCGTTTCACGCTCAAGGTCGTCGGGGGCGGCGGAAACGCCCAGATCGAGGAAGCGTTCCGCAGCGGCATCCCGGTCGAAGGATTCGTCGTCAAGGAGATCAAGGGCGGCTTCGAAGTGAAACTCGCAGGCGGCACCCGGGCGTTCTGCCCGTTCTCCCAGATGGGGCTTCCGCGCGTGAAGGAGGAAGGCGAGTACGTCGGCAAGCGCCTCTCGTTCAAGGTCACGCAGTTCGGCGAGCGGGGACGCAACATCGTCGTTTCGCGGCGGGCCATCCTCGAGGGCGAGCGTCAGCTTCGCCAGGAAGCACTCAAGGACACGCTCAAGGAGCGGATGGTCGTCAAGGGCACCATCACCTCCCTTCGCGACTTCGGCGCCTTCGTCAACATCGGCGACATCGAGGGGCTCATCCCGATTTCCGAGATCGGCTGGACGCGCGTGGCGGATGTCCGCGACGTGCTGACCGTCGGCCAGGAAGTGGAAGTCGTCATCACCCAACTCGACTGGGTCAAGGAACGGTTCACCTTCAGCCTCAAGGCCGCGTTGCCCGATCCGTGGGACGCGTCGGTCCAGAACTTCCCCCCGGGTTCCCTGCACACGGGCAAGGTCGCCCGCCTTACGGCGTTCGGCGCGTTCGTGTCGCTCGGAGACGGCGTCGACGGGCTGATCCACATCTCCCGCCTTGGCGGCGGCAAGCGGATCAAGCACCCCAACGAAGTGGTCAAGGAAGGCCAGATGGTCGAGGTCAAGGTCGAGTCGGTCGATCGCGAGAAGCGGCGCATCGCCCTCGCGCTTCCGGGCGTCGTGACCGTCTCCGAACATGCCGAGGCCGAGGCTTCCGACTACAAGGACTACATGTCTTCGACGTCCACTCCGTCTCCGCTCGGATCCTTCGGTGAGGCGCTCAAGGCCAAGATGGGCGACAAGGACGGGAAGTAACTGTCCCCTGTCGTTTATTCAACCGGTGTCGGCCGGGTCTGCCCTTCCTGCGGCAGGCCGGCCGCCGGTTGTGTCTGCCGAAAAAAAGCCGCTCCGCAGCTCCCGAAGGGCGACGGCGTGGTCCGTGTCCGACGCGAGACCAAGGGGCGCGGCGGCAAGACGGTCACCTCCGTCACGGGTGTCCCGGTTCCCGAGGGGGCGCTGGCGCTGCTTGCGGCCGAGCTCAAGAAACGGTGCGGCACCGGCGGCACCGTCAAGGACGGGATCATAGAGATACAGGGCGACCATCGGGATACGCTCGTCACCGAACTGTCGAAGCGGGGCTACGTCGTCAAGCTCGCGGGAGGATAGAAACATGGCAAGAGACGATCTGGCGAAAATCGAGGGCAGCGTCACCGCAGCGACGGGTGGCGGGAATTATGTCGTCACGCTCGAAAACGGCATCACGATCCTGGCCAAGCTGGGCGGCAACATGAAGCGCTTCAAGATCCGGGTGCTCGTGGGCGACAAGGTAACCGTCGGGGTGTCCCCATACGACGCCACGCACGGCCTGATCGTTCACCGGCAGAAACTCTAAGGTTTCTCTGGAATACAAACGGGGGAGGGTCCGTCCGGACCACCCCCCGTTTCGACCTCGCGGCCCCCTGTTTCCCGGGGCCGTTTCCTTTTATTTATGAACCGGTTTTCCCGGCGTGCCTGTCAACGAGTGCCCGAGGGCAGAACCACAGTGATCTTTTTGCCGGTCAGGGCGTTGAAGGTGAACCCATTGTCCGTATCCTTGTAGAGGTGCCCCTCGATCGGTTGTTGGACGGCGCCCTCGATCGGCCGGCACTTCTCGGCCTTGACCAGCACCGAGGATCGCTTGACGGCGGACACCTTCTTTTCTTTCCGGTCGACCTCGTAGAGGTTGGCGTCGCCCTGGATGCAGACGTAATAGACTTTCTTTTCCGGATTGGTGAATAGCCTTGCGTCATTCTGGTCCTGCCCGTCGATCTGGACGACGGAAGGCTTGACGATGGCGAACTCGCCCGCGACGGCTGCCGGGAACAGGCACCCGAGGCACCCAAGTGCGAGGATAATAGCGGCTGCGGCTCTCATGATCCCTGTCGCCTCCTGAATGGGTGGGAAGTTGAATGCCGGGTGTCGTCGATATGTATACTGTCCACAACCAATCATATACCAGCGGGGACAAAGGTCAACGCCTCCCACGGACACATCGATAAACGAAAGGATGACACCATGCGCGCGGACGGAAGGAAACCGTCGGAGCTTCGCCCCATCCGGGTGAGCACCGGCATTCAGAAGCATGCCGAAGGTTCGGTATTGTTCGAGATGGGCGAGACCAAGGTGGTATGCGCCGCCTCGATCGAGGAGCGGGTTCCGCCATTCCTGAAGGGACAGGGGAAGGGGTGGGTGACGGCGGAATACGCGCTGATGCCGCGCTCCACGAACACCCGTGTCCAGCGGGAACGCGGTGGGAAGGGGCTTCAGGGACGGACCCAGGAAATCCAGCGGTTGATCGGGCGGGCGCTGCGATCCGTGGTCGATTTCGAAAAGCTGGGCGAACGCACGATCACGATCGACTGCGACGTGCTGCAGGCCGACGGCGGGACTCGAACCGCGTCGATCAACGGCGCATGGATCGCCCTCCGCCAGGCGTGCGACCGGTTGATGGCCGACGGAAAAATCAAGGAAGATCCGATCTCCGGCGGGGTGGCCGCGATCAGCGTCGGCGTCGTCGGCGGCAAGATGCTGGTCGACCTCGATTATTCCGAGGATTCGACGGCGCAGGTCGACATGAACATCGTGACGACCGCGGGCGGCAAGTTGATCGAGGTGCAGGGAACGGCCGAGGGCGATCCGTTCTCGCGGGAAGAACTCGATACGATGCTCGACGGTGCGCTCAGGGCGTGCAAGGCGATCCTTGCCGTCCAGGCGGAGTGGGCGGGGAAGGGGCTCTTGCGGACGAGGAAAACGGCTGTCGCGAAAAAAGGCGCTGCCGGAAAGCGGACAAAATGAAGCTGCTGATCGCGACGAAGAATCCGGGCAAGGTGCGCGAGATGCGGGAGCTGCTGGCGCCCGAAGCAGCGCGCGGCCTCGAGGTGGTGACACTGGCCGATTTCCCGCCGGTGCCGGAACCGGTCGAGGACGCCGCGACCTTCGTCGAAAACGCCCGGATCAAGGCGCTCGCATATGCGGACGCGCTCGGCGTCATGTGCATCGCCGACGACTCGGGCATCTCGGTGGAACCGCTCGGTGGCCGGCCGGGCGTCCGCTCCGCGCGGTATGCGGGCGAGAACGCGTCCGATGAGGACAACAACGCGCTGCTGCTTTTTGAACTTTCGACGGTTGCGAAACCGTGGCCGGCGGCTTATTTCTGCGCCGCCGTCGCGGCGGTTCCGGGCAGGGTGATCGCCGAGGGGAACGGGCGGATCTGCGGCAGGATCACGACGAACCGCGCCGGCGCAGGCGGGTTCGGGTACGACCCGTATTTCATCGTCGAGGGACGCGTCGAGACGATGGCCGAGCTGTCGCCCGAGGAAAAAAACCGGATCAGCCACCGGGGACAGGCGATGCGGGCGCTCGTGCGAATCCTTCGCGAGCAGGGTGCGCTGGGCTGACCCGTAGCCGGGCACCGGTCAGCAGCAACCGGAAGCCGCACCGCCTTTTTTCCCGGGGAACCGTTCGCGCCACCACTCGGTGATGATACCCGAGGCGCATCCGACGCCCGCGTCGACTTGCAGCGCATCGACCGGGCAGTTGAGCGCGCAGGCGCCGCATTCCATGCAGGCGTCCCGTTCGACGATCTCCGATTTGCGTTCGCGGATCAGGAACACCTGTTGGGGGCAGATGTGGGCGCACATGCCGCATCCGACGCACCGCACGCGGTTCAGCTCGAGCGTCGCCACGTTCTCGAGATAAGCGAATCGTTTCATTCCCTTTTCACCCGAATCCCGCGAATCGAGATACGACCCAGACGAGAATGCCCGCCAGAGCTGCCACGGCGATGGGAGGCAGCGCGAGCCGGATCTCTTTCCGGACGCCCGATCGGGAAGTGAATGGCGTGCTCCCCGTGAAATTCAGGGCAAAGAACGCCGAAACCGCGGGCAGGGCGAGCAGCGTGGGAAGAACGGACCGCATCGACCAGTCCGACAGGAAGCCGATCGCCGCGACCGGAAGGAGTCCGAGCAGGGCGCCCTTGAACGAAAAGGCGCGGCCGGGTAGCCACGGGAGCAGCAATGGGACGCCGACCGAGCCGCAGAAAAGCGCGGCGAGGAAAGCTGCGGCGGGGAGGAGCGTCCCCGCTGAAACGGCTTTCGGCGCCGCGAGCGCGCCGGCCGCGACGCAGGCCGCGAGAACCGGGAGCGATGCGCCGATCGCGAGAAGGCAGTCTACGGGTGCAAGGGCCATTCGTTCCCGCAGGGTGAAAGTCATCCGGCGCATCGCGTCGGTCGTCAGGAAGCCG